>SKNK01000103.1 GCA_007120565.1 Nitriliruptoraceae bacterium
GGAGGCCGCCCTGGCCGAGGTGCTGCACATCGCGGCGGGGGAGCGGCTCCTGCACTCGGCCCATGACGTCTCGGCGGGCGGGCTGTTGGTCACCCTGGTGGAGTCCTGCGTCGCCGGCGACGTCGGGGTCGAGGTGACCCTTCCTGATGAGCTCTCCCTGACCCAGGAGCTGTTCAGCGAGTTGCCAGGGCGTGTGCTTGTCAGCCTCCCTTCCACCAACGTCAAGGCGTTCGCGCAGCTGTGCAGTGACGCCGAGGTTCCGCTTGCGGACGTGGGGACCGTGGGAGGCCGAACCCTGGTCGTGCGTGACGGGGTCGAGCTCGATCTCGACGACATCGAAGCTGCGTTCGAAGGCGGGATGCCGGCGGTCCTGGAGGGCTGAGCGAGGACTGGGCGCCCTGCGGTGTCCGTCCTGGCGTTCTCCACAGGAGGACGATCGGGCGTTCCGAAACCTGGGTCGGCGCCTACCTTGTCCTTGCAGGTCCACGGGGGAGGTGTCACGATGCCGATCGACGAGCGTCGACGGAGCGCGCTGTTCGAAGCTGCCGCGAGGGCGCTCGGCGAGGATCACGCCGTGACGATGTTCGAGCTCCTCCCGCCTCCGGAGACGGATCTGGCCACGCGTGCCGACCTCGATCTCCTCGAGGAGCGTCTCGGTGCGCGGATCGATGGGGTGGGTGCGCGGATCGATGGGGTGGAGCAGCGGTTGGGTGCGCGGATGGATGGACTGGATACGCGGATGGATGGGCTGGACGTTCGGATCGACCGGGTAGAGAGCCACCTGCATGCCCGCCTCGATGCCTTCGAGGCAGGGATGCGGACGGAGATGGCGCTGCTGCGCGAGGAGCTGCTGTCCGCCTTCCGGGGGGAGTTGGTCTCCGCCATCGCCGGGCAGACGCGTGGGATCATCGTCGCGATCATGGCGGCCATCATCGCGGCCGTCATCGGGATCGGCGGGCTCGCCGTCACCCTCTCCCAGCTGCTGTAGCTGCGCTCGCCGCCAGCTTCGCGTCAGCTCCGACTCATCACGGTCGGTGTTCCTGGAGCGGCTGCGGCGTTCACCTGGCCTGTTCGAGGAGTCGCGCCGCGTTGTCGTGCAGCACCGCCCGGAGTCCGTCGTCCGCGAGTTCGAGTTTCGCCAACCCGCGGACCTGCGCGACGTACCGGTGTGGGATCGAGGGGAAGTCGCTGCCGAACAGGACCCGCTCGTGGATAGCGGCCAAGCGCGACAGGAGTTCGGTGGGGTACTCCAGGATGTACGCAGGATCGGTCAGGGCCATGGTCGTGTCGAGGTAGAGGCTGGAGATGTCCTCGGCAAGTGCCAGGAAGCCTTCGGCATCGGGCATGCCGAGGTGAGCGACCACGACCGTGACGTCGGGGTGGCGCTCCAACAGGGCCCGGATCGCGTCTGGACCGCAGTACCCGTGTCCGCCCTCGACGCCGTAGACGCCACTCGCGTGGATCACCGCGGGGATCCGCGCGGCCGCCAGTTGCGGCCAGACGTCATCGAGGGTCGGATCGGTCGCGTGGAAGCGTCCGACCTGCAGGTGCACCTTGGCGACGCGCCCACCGCGGGCGATCGCTGCCTCGACGTACTCAGGGGCATCTGGCTCGGCGTAGAAGGTGAAGCTCGGGATCACCTGCGGATGATCGTCGGCCAGCCCGAGGGTGTACTCGTTGCACCATGCGGCGACCCCCGGCTTGTGGCCGTAGGCGAGCGCAGTGTGGCGGACGACCCCCAGGTCGCGCAGCGTGGCGAGCCGTGTTGCCTCGTCGTCGCGGTAGGTGATCGGCCACGGTGGGTCGGCGAGTCCATCGAAGTAGGCCCAGACGGCCCGCTGTAGCGGTGGTGGCAGGGAGTGGACGTGCACGTCGATGATCCCGTCGAGCCCGAGCGACCGGACGAACGGGGCGACCTCGTGGTCCGCGGACGGTAGGTCGTCGGGTCGCCGCATCGGACTCCTGCTGGTCGACGGTTGAGAGACCGTAGGACGCTACTGCAGCCGGAGTCGTCCGTCGGCGAGGGCCACCCATCGCTCAGTGAAGCTGGTGCCTCAGGGCGGTCGATGGACCCGGCTACGCTGGGCGCTGCACCCGCCGCATCTCGAGGTCACGCGTGACGAACGAGCCGATCGAACCGCGTGAGCGTGCCGCGGCCGCCGTGGAACCACTCCCCGAGGGGGTGGACCTTGCCTCCTACGGGGAGGGGCCCCGGGAGGAGTGTGGTGTCGTCGGGATCTACGCCCCTGGCGAGGATGTGGCCACGCTCACCTACTTCGCCCTCTACGCGTTGCAGCACCGCGGTCAGGAGTCGGCGGGGATCGCTGTCTCCGACGGCCGGCGGTTGGTCGTGCACAAGGACATGGGGCTGGTCAACCAGGTCTTCCGAGACACGAGCCTCGCCGCGCTCCATGGCGACCTCGCCATCGGGCACTGTCGGTACTCGACGACCGGTGCGTCCTCCTGGGAGAACGCGCAGCCGATCTACTACGAGACGCCGACCGGTGGAGGCATCGCCCTCGGCCACAACGGCAACCTGGTCAACACCAACGAGTTGGCGCGCAAGCTCGATCAGCCGCCGCGCAACGACTCGGAGCTGATGGCGGCACTTCTCGCCCGCGATGTGGACGTCAGCCTCGAGGAAGCCATCGTCCGTACCGCTCCGCAACTGCGCGGTGCGTACTCGGTCGTCGTCCTCGATGAGCAGCGCATCCACGCCTTCCGTGACCCCAACGGTGTCCGTCCCCTACAGATCGGGCGGCTGCCGACCGGGGGGTGGGTCGTGGCGTCGGAGAGTGCGGCCCTGGACATCATCGGGGCCGTGCTGGTGCGTGATGTCGAACCCGGCGAGGTCGTCTCGATCGATGGCAACGGTCTGCGCAGCCAACGCTTCGCCGAGGCGACCCCCACCTTCTGTCTGTTCGAGTGGGTCTACCTCGCGCGACCGGACCATCGCCAGGACGACCGCAGCGTCCTGTACGCGCGACGCAACATGGGGCGGCAACTGGCCCGCGAGGCTCCGGTCGATGCCGACATCGTCATCCCGGTGCCCGAGGCCGGCCGCGATGCTGCGGCGGGATACGCCGCAGAGGCAGCCCTCCCCTTCGCTGACGGGCTGGTCAAGAACCGTTATGTCGGTCGCACCTTCATCCAACCCACCCAGTCCCTCCGCCAGCTCGGGATCCGGCTGAAGCTCTCGCCGGTCCGCGAGGTGGTCGAGGGGCGTCGGCTGGTGGTCGTCGACGACTCGATCGTCCGGGGCAACACGGCGAGGCAGCTCGTGGCGATGCTGCGCTCCGCCGGAGCGGCGGAGGTCCACATGCGGATCACCTCGCCACCGATCGCGAACCCGTGCTACTACGGCATCGACATGGCCTCACGGGCCGAACTCATCGGAGCCGACCTCGATGTCGAGGCGATCCGTGAGTTCCTGGACGCGGACTCGCTGCACTACATCTCGTTGGACGGCCTGATCGATGCGACACCGGATGATCGATCACAGCTCTGCACGGCCTGCTTCACCGGGGACTATCCGATCCCGGTACCGGGCGAACAGGAACAGCTCGCCCAGATCCGATTCGACTTCAGCGATGACACTGCGGGCTAGCGGCTAGCAGCCAGCGTCGGCGGGAACCCCGATCGTCGCCGACCCTCGCCCTTCGGGTCGTCGCGTCTCCCGCCCGCGCCTTTCACCGACGTGCGGTCCAGCGAGTAGCGTTCGCTTCACCGACCACGTGCTCAGGAGGCGTCGATGGGTTCCTCGTCCGCAGCAGTTCGATCCGACACGCCGGTGCTGGCAGACCTGGTCCCGTGGACCTGGGTGCGTGACGTCGCCCTCGTCGGACTGTTCACGGTCGCCTTGGCGGCGAGCGCGCAACTCGGGTTCGTCCTTCCTGGCACCCCCGTCCCCGTCACCGCACAGACCTTCGTCGTGCTGCTCGGGGCGGCAGCTCTGGGGCCGGTGCGCGCCGGGGTGGGTGCTTCAGCGTTCTTCGCTCTGGGAGCCCTGGGAACCCCGTGGTTCGCGGTGTCGAGTGGCACGACACTCGGCTACATCGCGGGCTTCGTCCTCGCGGGGATCCTCGTCGGCCGCCTTGCCCGTGCCGGTTGGACGGGCAGCTTCGGAGGTGCGGCTGCGGCGATGGTGCTGGGCAACCTCGTCATCTACGCCGTTGGTGCGACCGTGCTGGCCGTGCTGCTCGGTGTCGGTCCGGTCGAAGCCCTGAGCCTGGGTGTCGTGCCCTTCCTCATCGGCGACGCCATCAAGGTCGCGGCCGCCACGGCGCTGCTGCCGATCGTGCAGCGTTTCGCTGAGCGGTGAGCCCGATGAGGTGAACGTCCAGAGGGCCCCGGCGGATGCCGGGGCCCTCTGGACGTTACGAGCCGCGTGAGTCAGCGGCCGTTCGGGGGTCCTGCGCCTTCCGGGGGGCCGGCACCCTCGGGAGGTCCAGCGCCTTCGGGAGGACCGCTGCGTCCCTTGTCGGAGCCGTCAGCGGAGCTGCCGGTGTCCTCGTTGGTCGTGGCCGAGGTCTCTTCCTCGCCAGCGTCGTCATCGCCGTCCTTGCCCCCTCGGGCAGCCTCAGAGACATCCTGGCCCAAGCCGCCGTCGCGAGCGCGCTCGGAGACCGTCGCTCCGAAGTCCGGGTGGCCCGGCCCGATGGAGTTGCCCTCTTCGTCGACGGCATCGCCCGTCAGCGCACCGTGGACACGCTCAGCGGTCTCGGACCGCTCACCCTCGTCGGGTCCCTCTTCGTCGGGTCCTTCCTCGTCGGGTCCTTCCTCGTCGGGTCCTTCCTCGTCGGGTCCCTCTTCGTCGAGGCTCTCCGTCTCGGGCGCCTCCGGGGCTTCACCTTCGGGTGCGTCCTCTTCGAGACCTTCCTCCTCCGGGGCCTCTTCGGCGGGTGCTTCTTCTTCGGGCGCTTCTTCCTCAACGACGTCGTCGCTTGAGGTGAAGTCGCCGTTCTGGGCGACGGCCACGCCTCCGCCCACCATGAGCACGGCGGCGCCGAGGGTGACCGCACCCTTGCTAGCGAGGGCGGACGACAGCGCAGAGCCGAGCTGCGAGATGCTGCTGATGATCATCGGTACCTCTGAGGTTGGTTACAAGGGTGAGCGCCTCGGGCCACGGTTTGGTGACGCTGAGTGTTGCACTATGTGCGCAGAGCGACATCTGAGGTGCAGATCGATGCCCGATCCACCTGCGCCGGAGGGTGTTCGCCCAGGTTCGACGCCGCATGCGAGATGCGCGCGGACGAGCGTGATCGGCTCTCGCTGTGATCCAGGCCCCTCGGGTGGATCGTGGTCCTTCAGGGCTGGTTCGCGGCCGACTGGCCTCAGCCGCCGCTGCTGGACCCACCGCTGGACTGGTCCGGTCCGTCCCCGCCCTGCGTGTCGCTGGACCTATCCCCGCGAGCCCGGCGGTTCGACTACCTCGGTGTGGAACTCGACGCCGA
>SKNK01000498.1 GCA_007120565.1 Nitriliruptoraceae bacterium
CCGTCAACCCGGTCGGGGACACGGCGAGGTAGCCCTCGAGGACAACCGGGGGGGGAGAACGCCAAACCGAGCAGGCCCAGTAGCGACATAGCCGCCGAGGACACCCGCCAGTAGGGGGCGCCATCGGCACGCACCATGAGGCCGAGGGGAACCCCACCGACCGCGAACAGCGTCGACACCACGTCCATCGCGATGCGCCGCAAGCGGGGGGAACGGCACGAGCTGGCTGGGTTCGGCGCGGCCGTCACCGAGCTCGACCGGGTCGGTTGCTGATCCCACCCCACCAGAGGAGCCCAGCAGCGGCAGCAAGAGGGCCGGGAACAGCAGGCCAGCACCGGGACGACCCTTGGATGCCACGCCGATACCGAGCAGCGCACCGTCCTTCTTACACCCCCGGGGCATCAGAGCGACTCTGCCGGGCAGGCTCCGGGGCCGGTCGCGATCCGGTCGGCCCGCACCGGGTCGAGCCCCCGTAGCCGTGCGGCGAGCCGAAGGGCGGCTCGGCGATGACCGATCAGGTTGCCCGCTACCGGACCGAGCCGAAGGGCGGCGCCGAAGCCGGCCAGATGTACGGCGGTTCCTGGCCACGACAGGTCGTCAGCGAGGTCGGGCAGCCCTCCGGCGACGTCGAGCGGGAAGCGGTCGAGCAGCGGTCGACAGAGCGGGTCCCGGGCGACATCGATCGCGCCGCCGGTCGCGCACCACACCGCGTCGACGACGACAACGTCGCCATCGCTGAACCTGAGGAGCAGGCCATCCCCGTGAGGCTCGCAACCCACCACCTCGACCCGTTCGCGAAGGTCGATCCGGCCGGCCTCGGCACAGGTCTCCAGCTCACGGCGGAACCGCGCGGGGATGCTGCCCCCGCCGCGGGCGTTGTCGATCGCGCGGCGGCGCACGGCGGGGTCGGGTTCCTGTTCGAACGGGCGGCGCTTGCGGGGTCCGAGCCAGCTCGGATGCGTGTCGAAGCGGCGGACGCGAAGTCGGTGGCGAGCTACCAGGGTCACGTGCGTGCCTCGGTGCGCCGCGCCGATGGCGAGGTGGGCGGCGGAGAGCCCCCCGCCGATCACGGCGATCCGGCCGCCGTGTGGTGCGTCCTGGACGGCTGCGCGTTCGGCCTCGACGACCTGACCGTCTGCGCGTGCGCTACGCAGGGCTGCCGGGACCTGGGGGAACCGGGCGTTGGTCGCGAGCACGACCCGGTCCGGGCGGACCACCTCGCTGTTGCTGAGGTGCACCTCGGGGTGGCCGGAGGGGTCGACGGTCAGCCCGACCGCGGCCACCGACTCGACCGCGTCGGTGAGACCTCTGCGGGCGACGATGTGTTCGACGAACCGGTCGAAGATCGGCGTCGTCGGCAACTGGGTGCCGCCGCTGGCGACCATCCCGTGGCCACCTGCGAACTCCAGCATGGCGAAGGGATCGGGATGGGGATGGTGCACGGCCGGGGAGCGAAGCATCGGGATGTCCTGCTGCGCGAAGCGGCGCCGCCACGCGGTGAGCCAGCCACCCGAGGGGTCGATGACGCGGATGTCGTCGGTGACCCGGTGGCAGGTCAGGGCGAGGGCGCTGGCGAGTCCGGCGGGGCCGGCACCGACGATCAGGACGTCGCTCATGGTCGCACCGTGAGCACGAGCAGGCCCACCCAGCTGACCGTGGCGGCGAGCAGGAGCGCTCCGAGCGCCTGACGCCACAGGAGTCCGGCAGCGATCCGGCCGCCACGCTCCTTGGCGATCGTCAGGGCGGTGACCAGGCACGGCACGAGCGCTCCCGCGAGTAACAGGGCAGCCAACAGTTGCGCGTTGTCGAGCGTGGCAACGGTGCTGGGTTCTGCGAACAGCAGGAGTCCGTCCTTGCGTACCGAGGCGAGCACGGTCGGCAGAGCGGCCTCCGTGGGAAGGCGCAGGGCTCCCATCACCAGCTCGAGCGGCCGAGCGGCTCGTGCCAGCAGGCCCGTCGCCGAGAGCAGCGATGCGAGCACGGTGATGGCGAGGAAGATCGGCAGCGCCTTGAGCGTGACGTGCCGCAGGGTGGTGCCGGCCTCGCGGCGGACCTCGGCCCATCGGGGCCGGGTCAGGAACGTGCGGCCGCGCAACAGGTGCAGGTCGAGCGAGACGGGATCGGTCCCCTGAGAGCGGGCGATGAGCCGGGCATGCACGAGTGCCGCGGTGATCAGGATCGCGAGGTAGGGGATCACCAGCCCCGGGCGACGGGCGGCGGCGAGCACGCCGAGGGTTGCGGCAAGTTGGTACGAGCAGGCACTTCCGAAGGCGATCGCGCCGATGGTCGCGTCGCGGGTGCAGCCGGAGCACGAGCGCGTGGAGATCACCGCAGGGACGTTGCAGCCGTGGCCGGCGACCACCCGCACGAGGTCGCGGCCGGTGAGCCCGAAAGGTCGAACCAGGGGATGTACGGCGGTGGTGAGCCGATCGAGCAGGCCACTGGCCTTCAGCACGCCGAGCAGGAGCGCGAGCATCACGACGACCGGCAGGGCCCACACCAGGAGCAACGGCCCCATGGTGAGTACGCCGTAGTCCCCGGAGAACAGATCGGCGAGCGGCCAGGGCAACTCTTGTGCACGGGCGGCCAACGGGTCCAGGGCGGACGCCACCCAGGGGTCGACGATGTCGGCCACCGCGATGGCGAGCCACACCGCCGCGATCGCGGGTCCGAGCAGCAGCCCGAGACCGGCCAGTGGTCCGATGCCGCGCACCTCGAGCAAGGTTGGGGGAGGCTCGACCCGCCACCCGGCGCGAGCCAGTACCGGCCCCGAGGTGAACCGTCCGGCATGATCGAGCGCGTCCCTGACCAGAGGGACTGCCGTGGTGGCATCACGCGCATCGATCGGGACGAAGGGCACCCCGGTCGCGACCGAGACTGAGTCCAGAGCTCGTCGTGCGGCGACGGTGTCCTGGACCCGGTCCCAGTTGGTCACGGCGACCGCGCCGCGGCGGCCTCCGACCAGGGGGAGTAGTTCGGCGAGTTCGTCGTCGAGGTTGGTGGCGCGGAGGACGAGCAGGAGATCGGCGTCCTCGGCCCGCAGGGCCTCCAGGGCGAGGGCGGTGGTCGCGGTGTCCAGCCGGTGGACCATCCCGGGGGTGTCGATGACGGTCCGGTCGGGGCCCGCGAAGGTCTCTACTGCCACGGTGGACCCCGCGACGTTCTCCGCCCGTGAACGGCTCCCGGTCAGTGCACCGGCCAGGGTGGACTTGCCGGAGGACTCGGCTCCGACGAGGACGAGGGGCGGAAGGAGCGCGGGGGAGGGGAGGGGGTTGACACCCATCAGCAGACGCACGCGTCGTCGCAGCACGACAGGTCGTCGAGCAGGAACCCGTGCTCGCGCAGACCTTCGAGCGGTGAGGTATCGATGTCCAGGCGTTCCCCGATCGCGCGGGCGAGGACCCCGAACCGCTGGCGGAACTTGTAGATGAAGCAGAAGATCGCCTCACGGTGGGCCAGGGCTGGCCCCGCCAGGAACAGCCCGGGCACGACGGTGGAGCCGTCGGAGGCCTCGTCGAGTTCTACGCGGCCGTGCTCGTCGAATCTGAACCGATCGCGGACCAGGGTCAGCGAACCCTCGAAGCCGGTGGCCAGTAGCGGGGGGCCCTCGGTCGTCAGCTGCTCACCGTCGTCGAGGGTGACGAGGTAGCCGTCACCGTCCGGATCGACCTGCACGACCCGCCGATCCGGCAGCAGCTCGAGCCGGTCCGAGGCCATCGCCTTCCGGAGCCGGCCGTGCGTGTAAGGCGAGAGTGTGAGGGAGGGGTCGGCGTCGAGTACATCCCAAGGTGCCCCCGGGTCGATGACGGCGACCCGTCGATCGTCGGCGATCAGGTGCACGGCCGCGTCGATGCCCGACTCGTAGCCTCCGATGACCACGGCGTACTCCCCGGGGTGGTCTGACCAGCGCTCCACCTCGATGGTCGGAGCGGCATGCTCCGTACCGGGGAACGAACCACGATGCGGGTACTGCGCTTCGCCGGCTGCCCAGATGACGTTGGCCGCCAGCCACGGGTCGCCATCAGCGACGACGACCTCGAGGCGGTGGTCGCGGGGGATGACGTCGACGACGTCGATGCCGGTCCGGACGTCGAGTTCGTCGAGCTCCGCGACCATCCGGAGGTAGGCGGCGTACTGCTCGCCGGTCGGGTGCTCCTCCAGCAGCGACAGCGCCGGTGAGGTGTCCGGGGTGATCGCGTTGAGGTCGACCAAGCCGAACTGGTTGCCCGTGAAGGACGGGGTGATCAGCCGCATGTGCTCTGGCCACGACTCGAACGAGGCGCCGATGCCATGACGGTCGAGGATGACCGGGGAGACGCCGATCCGGCGGAGGGCCGAGGCCGCGCCGAGTCCGGCGGGACCTGCGCCGATGATGATGACGTCGTGGGTGGTTGGCACCTGCGGGGACTCCTGGCTCGGGTCTCCGCACCGTAGCCAGAATAGGAACGATTCTCAATACGAGCGAATGGTGCCCCCGGGAACGTCGGATGCCCGCCACGGGGGCGGGCATCCGATCACGCTTCGGGTGGAACGCTCAGAGGTTCAGTGCTCGTCGTAGTGGTCGCCGTGCAAGGCGTGGCGGTGGCCATCGTGGATGAAGTCCACGTGGTCGCCGTGCTCGATGACGTCGTGGCCGCAGTCGGGCCCGTGGATGTGGTCGTGGGGTGACGCGACGACGTGGACAGTGCCCAGATGGTGTTCGTCCACGTGGTCGCCATGGCGGTGGTGAGCGTGACCATCGTGGAGGTAGTCCACGTGCCCGTCGTGCTCGACGGCCGGGTGGCCACAGTCGGGGCCGTGGACGTGGGTGTGCTCGGGATGGGTCGTGCAGGTGGTGCTCATGGAGGAGGTCCGATGCGTAGGGGTCATCGCTGGGCGATCGATGGAAACATCGTAACATCGAGATATCTCGATGTAAAGATGCGAACCTCAGTCGACCTCCGCCGCGTGGGTGACGGCGTCCTCGACGATGTGCGCTACGTGGTGGCCGGGGTCATCGACCTGCGCGCTGTCTTGACGCTCGCGCCCGGCGTCACCTTGTCGTTTCGTGAGGACACCGGTTTGTTCGCCCACGAAGGGGAGGACTCGGGGCTGGTGGCCGAGGGCACCGCGACGCAGCGGATCGTGTTGACCGGTGAAACCCAGGTGGGCGGCTCGTGGTACGGCGTCTACCTTCGTTCAGCGCGCTCGGAGGGCAACATCATGGACTTCGTGACCATCGAGTATGGCGGTGGCGAGTACGACGGCGGCGTCACGGGGTGGGTCACCAACCAGGAGTTCAACCTTTCGGTTGGCCAGATCCCGAGCAACACCGCCCAGATGCTCATCACGAACAGTGAGTTCCGGGACGCGGGCGTATCCGGCTCCGGGCGTGGGTACGGTCTCTACGTTGGCGTGGACTCGATCGTCAACGACGACG
>SKNK01000312.1 GCA_007120565.1 Nitriliruptoraceae bacterium
GCGTTCTTCGCTCCCGGCAGACCCAGGCGTTCACGCAGGACGTAGAGCAGGCTCTCACCGATCCACGCCGACGGCACGGAGTGGCTCCGGCCGTTGACGTCCAGCTCGTAGGCTTCGGGCTCCGGGACGGGGACCGGTTCCTCGCGACTGGGGTCCGGCGGCGACGGGTCGGGAGCATCGGTCATGCGGCCAGACACCTCCTGAGGGAACGGGCCGCCAGGACACCGATCGCGTGACGGCGGTAGTCGTCGGAGCTGCGGTGGTCGGTGATCGGCTGCGACGCCTCGGCGCAGGCGTGCGCGAACCCGGCGATGGCGTCGTCCGGACAGGACAGCTGATCCCAGTCGATCGCGTCGGAGACGGCCGTCTCCGCTTCGATCGGTCGCAGCGGGGTCGGGCCGACCGATCCCATCCCGGCCCGTACCCGGCGGTTGGTCGTGTCGACGATGACCGCGAAGCAGGCGACCGAGATCACCATCGCGTTGCGCGGTCCGATCTTGGCGACGTGCTGCGGGCCATCGACCCGCGGGACGGTCACCGCCGTGATCAGCTCATCGGGTTCTCTCGCGGTGCGCTTCGGACCGGTGATGAACTCCGATAGAGGGAGTTCCCGGCGGCCACGCACCGAGGTCAGCTCGACCTGCGCATCCATCGCGAGCAGCCAGGGCAACGTGTCGCCGGCGGGACTGGCGGTGCCAAGGTTGCCGCCGATCGTGCCGGCGTTGCGGATCTGCGGGGAACCGACCGTGCGAGCGGCCATCGCCAACCCCGGAGCGAGCTCCGTCAGGTCGTGCTCCATCTGCGTGTAGGTCAGCATGGCCCCGAACCGCAGCCGGTCGCCATCGGCTTCGTGGCCGCGCAGCTCGGGCACGCGGCGCAACGCCAGGACGTGATCGGGTCGCCGTTGCCCGTAGGTGATCTCGATCATCGCGTCGGTCCCGCCAGCCAGCACGTCGGCGGTGGGGGTCTCGGCGAGCGAGCCCAACGCACCATCGAGGTCGGTGGGGCGAGCGACGGGCAAGGCTCCTCCTCCGGTCGGGACCCTGCGCTTTCGCGATCACGCGGTGGGCGTCGGGGTGCGAGCCAAGCCGGGAAGATACCAAGCACGCGACCCGCTGGCGGTGGTTGTCGCCTGAGATCTGCGCGGGCCTCTCGCGTTGCACCAGCGTGGTTGACAGGCCCGGGGCGCTGGACGAGGCTCCGCCGATGTCTGCCGACCCTTTCGCCCTCGGAAGCCGCCGCGTGATCACCCCCGCCGGCGAGGGCCCTGGCGTGGTCGTGGTGGCGGAGGGGCGGATCGTCGAGATCGTCGCACCCGGCGACGCCCCAGCCGGCTGGGAGGATCTCGGAGAGCTGGCGATCCTGCCCGGTCTCGTCGACAGCCACGTCCACATCAACGATCCGGGGCGGGCCCACTGGGAGGGGTTCGACACGGCGACCCGAGCGGCAGCGGCCGGCGGGATCACGACCCTGGTCGACATGCCACTCAACTGCCTCCCGCCGACGACCAACGCCGAGGCGCTCCAGACGAAGCTCGACGCGACCGAAGGACGCCTCCATGTCGACGTCGCCTTCTGGGGCGGGGTGGTTCCGGGCAGCGAGGAACACCTCGCCGACCTGCACGACGCCGGCGTCCTGGGGTTCAAGGCCTTCCTCTGCGACAGCGGCGTCCCGGAGTACGGCTCCTTCACCCCGGCGACCGCGGCGAGGTTGCTCGAGCGAACCGCGGCCCTCGGCGTGCCGCTGATCGTCCATGCCGAGGACCCATCGGTGCTGGCCGCATCACCGCCCTCATCCGACGCCGACCCCCGCGCCTACCGGACCTGGCTCGACAGCCGTCCTGCAGACGCCGAGGTAGCCGCGATCGGTGCGCTGCTCGACGGGTTGCGCACCACGGGTGGCCGTCTGCACGTGCTGCATCTGTCCGCCGCCGACGCCGTGGAGCACCTCGCGCAGGCCCGTCGGGAGGGCCTGGACGTCACCGTCGAGACCTGCCCGCACTACCTCACGCTCACTGCCGAGGACATCCCCGACGGTGCCACCGACCACAAGTGCGCGCCGCCGATCCGCGAGCGCGCCAACCAGGACCGGCTGTGGGCGGGCTTGGCGGAGGGCACCATCGACGCCATCGTCAGCGACCACTCCCCCGCGCCAGCCCAGGACAAGGGGCTCGAGTCGGGCGACTTCGTCGCGGCCTGGGGCGGGATCGCCTCACTGCAGTTGGGTCTCCCGCTCATCTGGACCGCGGCGCGAGCCCGCGGGTTCCGCCTCAACGACGTCGTCTCGTGGATGGCATCCGGTCCGGCCCGCCTCGCCGGCCTACGGAACAAGGGGGTGCTCACGCCGGGCGCCGAGGCCGACCTGGTGGTCTTCGATCCGGACGCCACCTGGTCGATCGACGCAGCCGCGCTGCACCATCGTCATCCGATCACCCCGTACCACGGGCGTAGGGTGGACGGTGTGGTGCGGCGTACCTACCTCCGAGGTGAGTGCATCGTCCGAGACGGCGACCTGCCGCTGCCCGCATCGGGCCGGACACGAAGAAGGGACCAAGTGTGAGTCAGACGGATGGGATCAGGTTCACGCCGGAGATCGATCTCGCCGGCCGCAGGTTGGGCGGGATGGTGCTCGCGGCGACCGACGAGTTCTTCGCGCCGAAGGAGCGCCTGCTCGAACCGTCCGCCCCCGTCTTCGACCCCGACGGCTTCGACGACCGCGGCAAGCTGATGGACGGCTGGGAGACCCGCCGTCGACGCAGCGACGGCCATGACAGCGCCACCATCCGCTTGGGGGTCGCCGGGGTGATCCACGAGGTCATCGTGGACACCACCCACTTCCGCGGCAACGCCCCCTCCTCCTGTTGGCTGGAGGGCTGCCTCACCGATGGCGCCCCTCCGGACGACCAGACGCTGTGGTTCCCCGTGCTCCAGGAGACGCCACTCAGCCCACACGGCCGCCATGCCTTCGAACCCCAGGATCGTGTACGGGTCAACCACGTGCGCTTCTGCATCGCCCCGGACGGCGGCGTCGCACGCCTCCGGTTGCATGGCCGCCCACTCCCCGATCTCCACGAACTGGCCGATCGCAACGGACGGCTGGACCTGGCTGCCGCGATCAACGGGGGGCGGGCCGTCGGCTGTTCCGACGAGTTCTTCTCGTCCCCCCACAACCTGGTGACGGTCGGCGACGCCCGAGACATGTCCGACGGGTGGGAGACCCGCCGCCGACGCGGACCCGGCGAGGACTGGGCCATCATCGAACTCGCCACCACCGCGTCGCTCGATCGTGTCGAACTCGACACCACCCACTTCAAGGGCAACTTCCCGGACCGCTGCATCATCGAGGGGTTGCACGCTCCAGGTAGCGAGCCTCAGGACCTCCCACAGGAGGGTTGGTTCGAACTCGCGCCGGCCCGTGGCATGCAGCCCCACACCCGTCACCTGATCGACGTCGATGAGGCTGCGCCCGTCTCGCACATCAAGGTCCGGGTCCTTCCCGATGGTGGACTCGCCCGCCTGCGCGCCTTCGGCACCGTCACCGACGAGGGCTGGGTCCGACACGGGCTAGCGCAGATCAACGCCACGAACCCGCAGCGGCTGGAGGCCCACCTGTTGGCCTGCTGCGGGTCGACGGCATGGGCCCACGAGGTCGCTGCCCGCCGACCCTTCCGTGACCCCGACCACCTCGCCGCCGTGGCGGACGAGGTCTGGAACGGACTGAGCGCCGACGACCATCTGGAGGCGTTCGCTGCACATCCCCGGATCGGGGAACGCTCCACGGAACGCTGGTCGAGCCAGGAGCAGGCCGGTGCCGCCTCCGCCGAGGACGCCACGCTGCAGGCCCTGGCTGACGGCAACCGGGAGTACGAGGAGCGCTTCGACCACGTGTTCCTGATCTGCGCCACCGGCAAGACGGCCGACGAGATGTTGGGGGCCCTGCGCGAGCGGATGGACAACGACCCCCAGACCGAACGTCAGGTAGCCGCGGAGGAGCAGCGGCAGATCACCCGCCTGCGGTTGGACAAGCTGCTGCGCGAAGGCCGCGCTTGACCCGGAACAGGAGGTTCTCATGAGCCTGTCAACCCACGTGTTGGATACCGCCAGGGGCCGGCCCGCGGCTGGCGTGCTCGTCACCTGTGAGGTACGCGACGGTGCCGGATGGCGCGAGGTCACCCAGCGGCGCACCGATGCGGACGGTCGCATCGGTGACCTGGTCGAGCGTGATGCCCTGCAGGCCGGCGTGCACCGCCTCCGTTTCGCGACCGGAGCATGGGCGGACCAAGCCGGACAGGCCAGCTTCTGGCCCGAGGTGACCGTCGAGTTCGAGGTGAGCCGCCCCGACGAGCACCACCACGTTCCGTTGCTGCTCAGCCCCTACGGCTACAGCACCTACCGAGGGAGCTGACCTCCGTGGAGCCACGGCTGGACCCCGCAACCGTCGACCGACTCCTGGCCGGCGTCGACGAAGCTGACGCCGCCTACCGCAGGGGATGGCCCGGAGTCCCGCACACGAGGCAACCGGTCCAGGTCCTGTACGTGCCGGCCGATCGGGTCACCCTCGACCTGCCGAGCCGGCTCGGGACCGAAGCGCTACGCCTGCTCGACGAGCACGCACCCGACACCTTGGCGTTCGGCAGCGCGATGGGCGTGGAGGCTCCGGTCGCTGCGGAGGTCCGCGAGCGGGTCGCTGCGAAGCTCACGACCGAGCCGATCGAGGACCTCCGGGTCGACTTCGAGGACGGCTACCTCGGTCGCAGCGACGACGGGGAAGCACGCGACACGGTCGCGGCGGCCACTGCCATCGCCGCCTGGATCGCTGACGGCACCGCCCCGCCCTTCGTCGGCCTCCGGGTCAAGTCGTTCACCGGCGGGCTGGCGCGCCGCAGCGTGGCCACACTCGACCGGTTCCTCGGCACCCTGATCGACCAGGCGGGCGAACTGCCCGCCGGGTTCGTGGTCACCTTCCCGAAGATCGTCGCGGTGGAGCACGTCCGTGCCTTCGTCGACGTCCTGGAGCAGCTCGAACGGGCCCACGGACTGCCGGAAGGCCGCCTGCCGTTCGAGGTGCAGATCGAGACGACCCCGTCGGTGCTCGACGGCTCCGGCAGGATCACCCTGCGAGCGATCCGCGACGCCGGCAAGGGGCGCATCTGCGGTGCACACCTGGGGGTCTACGACTACACCGCAGGGCTCGGCCTCCCCCCGGGACAGCAGTACCCCCAGCATCCGGCTTGCGACTTCGTCCGCCACCTGCTGCAGGTGAGCTTCGCGGGGACCGAAGTGCGCCTGTCGGACGGCTCGACCAACGCGGTCCCGGCGGCCGACACCTCCGAGGAACTCCACCGGGTGTGGTCGCAGCATGCCGCCGTGGTCCGCCACTCCCTCGCACACGGCTA
>SKNK01000458.1 GCA_007120565.1 Nitriliruptoraceae bacterium
GGCCAGGTCCGCGCGCCAGGCGAGGTGGTGGCCGAGGACGAGCCGGGACCGGCACCTCCGCGTGCTCCCGCGCGGGAGACACCAGCCGAGGTGGCGGAAGCGGCCCTGCCGAGGTTGCGGCGTGGGTGACGGCCCCGCCGTCGCATTGCTGGGCGACGCCCGTACCGCGGCTGCCCTTGAGCGTCGCCTCGGGTGGGTGGTCGCGTCGACCTCCGAGGCGGACCACCTCGCCGTCGCTGCGGGGCTCGACGCGGATCTGGTGATCGGCGTTGCGGCGGTGCCGTGGCCTACGGCCGAGGAACTGCACGCTCAGGCATCGGCGGATCTGGGTGCGTACACGGGCGTCGTCTCGTGGCACGCCTTGCCCACCCTGCACGACCGGATCGCCGAGGTCGCCGCTCCTGGCATCCAAGGGGGTGCCCACCTGCTCGTCACCGCACCCGACCCCGGGCCGGAGGCCTTGCCGAGCGATGTCACGTTCCTCCGGGAGGTGGCGGAGTCGCTGACCTCGCAGCTCCAGCCGAGCTCACGGTCGATCGCGTGGCGTGGATCGACGCGGACCCCGACGGCTGCGGACGCGCTGACCAGCCTGGTCGAAGCCCACGGGCGCACCGACGTCGTGGAGACACCCGTCGCCCCGGGGACGACCGCTGACCCGGAACTGCTCGCCATCGCCGATGGTCTCGGCATCCGTATGACGTGCGCGGACCTTGGCGCCGCAACCCAGATCGACCTGCTCGCCGAGGTGGTCCGAACGGTCGCTGGCCACGAGGGGGCGGGATGATGAGCCGCCCGCGATCGACCTCTGCAGCAGCCCCCGACGCGTCGGTGGGGGAGGAACCCGGGGAGGTCGGTGGTGCCTCCGCCCGAGGTCCTTCGGTGCACCGGGTCGTTGTCGTCGGTGCGGGTCTGACAGGTCTGGCCACCGCATGGAGGTTGCGGGACGACGTCGACGTCACGGTGCTGGAGGCGAGCGACCGGGTCGGAGGCGAGATCCTGACCGTGCCCTTCGCGGGGGCCCGGTTCGACGTCGGCGCGGATGCGTTCCTGGCTCGTCAACCCGAAGCGGAACGACTCGCGCGTGACGCCGGGTTCACCGACGACGACCTCGTCGCACCAGCGATCAGCAGCGTGTCCCTGTGGATCCGCGGACGCCTTCGGCCACTGCCCGATGGCACCGTGCTGGGTGCACCCACCGATCCGCGGGCGGTCCTCCGATCCCGGGTGCTGGGCCCGCTCGCCCTCGCACGTGCCGCCATGGAGCCCCTACTACCTCGACGTCGCTCGGTCGGGGACCTCAGCGTCGCCGAGTTGATCGGTAGCCGGTTCGGACGTGACGTCGTCGATCGACTGGTCGAGCCCCTGCTCGGCGGGGTCTACGCCGGACGGTCGGATCGTCTGAGCGCTCAGGCGGCAGCCGCTCCGGTGTGGAAGGTCGCCCAGGAACACCGCTCGCTGGTGCGGGGCCTGGCCGCTCATCGGGCGGCCAGCAGTGAGGACACCCGTCCGGTGTTCCTGACGCTCCGCGATGGGCTCGGTCGGTTGGTCGAACGCCTGGTCGACGATCTGGGAGATCGGGTCCGAACCGAGCAGAGGGTGACCGGCCTCGAGCGCCGTGGGGAGGTGGGCTGGCAGGTATCCACCGCGGACGGGCAGGTCGTTGCGGCCGACAGCGTCGTGCTCGCGGTCCCCGCGGCGGTCGCGGCCGAGCTACTTGGCGGGGTCTCTCCCGAGGCCGCACGCGAGTTCGCGGGCATCCCGAGCGCCTCGGTGGGGGTGATCGCTCTGGCCTACCCCTGGGATGGCGCGCCCGCGGGCAGCGGGGTGTTGGTGCCTCCGAGCGAGGAGCGCACGGTCAAGGCGATCACCCTGGCGAGCAACAAGTGGCCCCACCACGCCGGGCACGACCGGTTCCTGTTGAGGGCCAGCGTCGGCCGGATCGATGATGATCGCGCGCTCGCCTGGGACGAGCAGGTCCTCCTCGAACGGGTCGACCGGGAGGTGCGCGAGATGACGGGGCTCACCGGGGCGCCGGTGGACCATCACGTCCAGCGCTGGCGGGCCGCCCTGCCACAGTACGAGGTCGGCCACCGGGCACGCATCGATCGGATCAACCACGCGTTGCGGGAGGACGCTCCCTCGGTGTTCGCCGGCGGCGCCGCGCTCGACGGGCTGGGGCTCGCGGCTCGGGCCCGCGACGCTGAGCGCCTGGCGCACGAGGTTCGGTTCGCGGCGGGGAAGATCGCGGTGGGGTGACGCCGCGACCCACGACCAGCCTCCGACCCTGCCCGGGCCGTAGGGCGATCGCGGCCCCGGTTCAGTCGTCGACCGTGCCGGGTTCGATCAGTTCGGGACCATCGTTGCGCACCGAGTTGACCCGGTCGCTGATCTCGGTCGCGATCAGGCGCGGTGCCCCCAGTGCGGTGACGGTTTCCGCGAGGTGGGGCGCCTGATCCTCGTCGGCGGCGAGCCAGTCGGCCCAGAGGGTCTCGGGCAGGATCACCGGCATGCGGTGGTGGATGCGTTCCATCTCGCCCTGCGCCGCCGTGGTGATGATCGCCGCGGTCGACAGCGGTGGTGCGTCCTCGTCCTCGGGGTCGCGCCACACCGACCAGATCCCTGCGAAGGCCAACGGCTGTCCGTCCGGGGCGGCGATGTGGAAAGGCTGCTTAGCTCTTCCCTTCCCACGGTCGAGCCACTCGTAGAACCCGTCGGCTGGCAGGATGCAGCGGTGCCGCTTGAACGAGGTACTGAACATCCGGTTGGTCGCAACGGACTCCACGCGGGCGTTGATCGGCCGCGGCGAACCCTTCAACTGCTTCGCCCAGCGAGGCACGAACCCCCAGCGAAGTTCCCCGAGTCGGCGCTCACCCTGATGGTCGATGACCGCCGGAACCCCCGTCGAAGGCGCGACGTTGTAGCGAGGCTCGGAGCGCTCCAAGCGAACCTCGTCGACCTGGAACCGTTCAGCCAGGTCGTCCGGCGAGGACAGAGACAGGTACCGACCGCACATGGTGGCAGACTAGTCACGATGACCACGGCATGACCGGGAGGTGAGTTCGATGACGACGACGGAGGATGCCCGAACCTGGGCCCGTCGTATCGTCGAGGAGACCCTCGTCGAAGCTGGGTTCGTCGCTCCATCCGAGACGTCGCGAGCTCTACCAGCGGATGAGGGGCCGCCTCCGCCACCGAGTCTGGCTCGCCAGGCGGCGCATCGCATCGTCGAGGCCGTGCAGCGTGAGCACGAGGCCGCAGCAGCCAGCAGGGCGCGCTCGAGCGCGCCGCCCCTCGATGAGGTCGCGCCAACCAGGATCGATGACGCAGAGAGCGATGCCGCCGCGGTCGAGCCCGCGGAGCCTCACGAGGCCGAGGTGGCGAGCAACGGCCACCACGGGTCGAGGTCGGACGACTCCGAGGCGGCCAATCGTGCCCGGCGGATCGTTGCCGAGGTGATGGCGGCGGAAGAGGCGCGGCAGGTCGAGGAGGCTGCGGCACGGACCTCGGAACTCCCCGCCTCCTCTGACGAGACCGCCGAGCTGTCCGCGCCGTCGGAGGCCACCCAAGAGCTGTCCACCGAACCTGATGCAGGGGCACCGCCGTCGATCCCGACCGCGTCGGTCGACCTCCTGCCTGCGGAGCCGACAGAGCCGGCGGGTCACCCGGAACCAGCCACGCAGCCGCATCCCGACGAACCAACCGCCGACTTGGTGCTGGACCCCCACGAGGCGCCGGCTCCCGGCGGCCCCGTCGTCGAAGGGCCGCCACCACCTCCGCTGGCGCTCATCGACGGATGGTGGCAGCGGCTCCGGGCGCGGTACCGCCGTCGCCAGGCGATGGCGCAGTGGGCGCCCGATGCCGTTCGTCCACCCCGGCGCACCGGACGGTGGTTGCTGGTCACCATCGTGGCCGTAGCGGCGATCGCCCTGCTGTTCCCGATGGCCGTGGATGCCCTACGGCAACTCGTCGCCCTGTAGTGGTCGTGGCGCAGGCGTCGCTGGTGAAGGGGATCCGATCGCATGATCGGGCCCGGCGGTTCGTTCCCAGCCGTGGTGGCGGCCGAGTTCGGTCAGGGCCCGCTGCAGCTCGCCCTCGACCTCATCGTCGACGGCGTGGAGCGAGAACACGACCGCCTCGCCCCCTGGGCGAGGACGGAAACTGAGCGTGCCGACGCGCTGGCCCTCGCGTTCGCATACGAGCGCCGGCAACGCGTCGATCGGCCAGTGCTCGCCGTGGGCGTGCACCTCGCCGAGCCCGTGGCGGGCGACGTGCGATTCGCGGAGCCATGGACGTTCGTCGAACCGCAGCTCGCGGACCCCGTCCGCAAGCCACACGGTCTGGTCCTCCACCGGCCAGACCACGCGGAACCGCTCGAAGAGCACCTCGAGTTGGTCGGGGTCCGTAACGCCGAGCTGCAGAGCCCAGCCGCGGTGTCCCTCCAGCCACGACTCGAGCGTGCCGTCATCTTCG
The DNA here is from genome assembly GCA_007120565.1 of Nitriliruptoraceae bacterium. Lineage (GTDB taxonomy): Bacteria > Actinomycetota > Nitriliruptoria > Nitriliruptorales > Nitriliruptoraceae > CSSed11-175R1. The sequence continues at coordinate 4,471 of SKNK01000458.1, forward strand.
CCTTCGTCCCATGCGAACGCCGGGGTGGCCTCGCTGAGCCGGCCGGGTACGACATCAACGGTTTCCGCCACGAACCGCGGCTCACCGGCACCGTCGAGGAGGCCCCACAGCTGCCCAACGGCGGGTAAGGGGTCGTCGAGCTCCGCCAGTTCGAGCCGTGCCCCGGCGGTAGCGCGCTTCGTGCCACGAGTGACGAACGCGAGCAGCTCATCGGCATGTACCGGGCCACTGCCGAACGCGTAGCAGCCGACGATGTCCAGGCCGGTTCGCGCCCGCAGTTCCCGTGTCGTCTCGTCCATATCGATGGCCGTCCGGTCCACTGATGCCGCGAGCCTACGGGCACGGGCCCGCGCGCTGTGTGGATATGGCCGCAGCTACGGTCTCAGGGCTCGCCGCACATCCTGAGCGATCGGCCAGGCGCCATCGGTGGTGTTGCTCAGGACCGTCGCGGTGAGTCCGGTGGTCGGGTCGTGGATGCTGACGAACGATACGCCTGCGTCATACCCCTCGAGGGAGACCTCGGGCCCGTCCTGCGAGCGCCAGAACCCGAGCCCGTACGACATGGCGTCGTCGGCCTCGGCGGTAGGCACCTTCGTGAACTCCGCCACGAGTTCCGAGCTGACGATGTGGCCGGCGAACAGGGCCCGCCAGAAGGCGTGGAGATCCTCCGCCGTCGACGTGATCCCACCGTCACCGACCCCAGCCACGGGCAGGTGCAGCACGTTGGTACGGATGCCAACGTCGGTGAGGTAGTGCTCCGCGACCCGCTCGTTGGCTTCGTCGTTGCGCAGGAACGCCGTGTCAACCAGGCCAGCCGGCCGACACACCCGATGGTGGACGAGGTCGTGATAGGGCTGGCCGGCCGCTCGCTCGGCGATGATGGCCAGCGCCACGTAGCCGCCGTTGCAGTAGGCGAACCGTTCCC
>SKNK01000529.1 GCA_007120565.1 Nitriliruptoraceae bacterium
GGTCACCGACTACCTCGGGCCCGTCAGTCGCCCGGAGGACCGCACCGACGTCGCCGACGCCTACCTGCGCAACCTCGCCGCGGACGTGGACTGGGACGAACTGGTCGCCGGTGGGCTGGCCGAGGATGCAGGCTGGGGTGACGCCTTCCGACGCGCCGTTCACGAGCATGGCTTGACGCTGATCGAGGACGACCTCGACGACGTCTGCCCTCGCGTGGACCTCACCGGCGGCTACGAGGGGTACCAGTCCCGCCTGGCCGGACGTGCGCGACAGGAACTCAACCGCAAGACCCGCAAGCTCGCCAGGGACGCCGGCGACCTCGACCTGATCGAGGTGCCGGCTGGAGAGGTCGTCGGGGCGATCGACGGTTTCCTCGACCAGGCTGCGGAGTCCTTCCCGGACAAGGCGGGCTTCTTCGCTCGCCCCGAGATCCACGACTGGTTCAAGGCCCTCGCCGACGAGTTCGCCAAGGACGGGATCTTCCGCCTGCATGAGTTGCACGTCGGTGGGATGCCGGCTGCGGCCACGGTCTCGTTGAACGGCGGCGGCCAGTGGGGGCTGTACAACTCCTCGTTCGATCCGATGCTCGGCTCCCTGGCCCCGGGGGTCGTCATGATCCACCTGCTGATCGAACGTGCCGCCGAGGAGGGATGCCACACCTTCGATCTCCTGCGCGGCGACGAGCCCTACAAGTACCGTTTCGGTGCGCAGGATCGCCGCCTCGAACGACTGACCATCGGGCGGAGCTGACATGTCCGACGCTGCCGTGCTTCCCTCGGTCGGTGACGCCGACGTCGAGGTAGCCCGAGTGGCGCTGCTCAGCGTGCATACCTCGCCGCTCGCGCAACCGGGTACCGGGGACGGCGGTGGCTTGAACGTCTACGTCCGTGAGACCGCCCGGCGGATGGCTGCGCGGGGCGTCCACGTCGATGTCTTCACCCGGTGGGCTGACGCCTCGCTGCCCCAGCGGGTCACCCTCGAGGAAGGCATCGAGGTCCACCACATCGAAGCCGGCCCTCGCAAGCCGCTCGCCAAAGGTGAGATCGCCAACCAGCTGTGCAGCTTCCTGCTCGCGCTGCAACGCCATCCGACGGCGGGATCCCACGATGTGCTGCACGCGCACTACTGGCTGTCCGGATGGGTGGGGCGACGCCTCGCCACGCGGTGGAACACCCCGCTGGTCCAGACCTTCCACACCCTGGGGGTCCTGAAGAACGCGAACCTCGCACCCGGTGACGCACCGGAGTCGCCCCTGCGCCTGGCCGCGGAGCATCGGGTCGCCCACGACGCCGATCGGCTCCTGGTCCTGACCTGTGGCGAAGCGAGGCTGCTTCACTCGAGCTACGGGATCTCGGGCTCCAGCCTGACCGTCGTCCCCGCCGGGGTCGACCTGTCCCGTTTCGTCCCGCGTCCGTCCGCGCCATCCTCGGCTGACGGCCCCGAGCTGCTGTTCGCTGGCCGGCTCCAACCGTTGAAGGGTCCCGACCTGGCGGTGCGGATCCTCGCCGAGGTCAGGAGGACCGTCCCGAACGCGCGCCTGCGGATCGTCGGCGGCACCTCGGGAGACGGTGCTGGGGCGATGAGCCCGAGGGATCTTCGCGTCTTGGCGGACGAGCTTGGCGTTGCCGGAGCCGTGGAGCTGGAACCGGCGGTGGACCAGCAGGAACTGGTGGCTCGCTATCACGCTGCCGACGTCGTGTTGGTCCCCTCTCGCAGCGAGACCTTCGGCTTGGTAGCCCTGGAGGCTCAGGCCTGCGGCGCCCCGGTGGTCGCGGCGGCGGTACCGGGTCTCGAGGCCGTGGTCGGTGCCGGCGGCACGTTGGTCCCGGGACACGATCCCCGAGACCATGCGGCAGCCGTCATCCGCTACCTCCAGGACCCGGAGTTGGCTGATCGGGCCTCGAGAGCGGGGGTCGCGACCGGGCGGGCGTCCTCTTGGGACCGGACCGTCGACCGCCTCTTGCAGGTGTACGGTGAGGTCGCCGCGGCCAGCAAGGTCGTGGAGGTCTGCCCGGGCTGATCGGTCAGCTTGCGCAGCTCGGGAGGCGTTCAGCGAGCGGGAGTTGGGATGGGCGATGTGCACCGGGCGGTGGTCCTCGACGGGCTCGCCGCCGCCGACCTCGAGGTGACGCCGATCAACGACCGGCGGTGGATGACCATGCTCGAAGGTGAGCGCAAGCGAACGATCCCGGTCCTGCTCGAGCTCGGGGACCGGTCCTTGACCGTCACCTCCCTGCTGGCTGGTGTGCCGGACGACGGGCACGCCGAGGTCTACCGGATCCTGCTGGCTCGCAACCAACGTCCTGCCCCGGTGCACTTCGGTCTCGACGACGAAGGCGACATCGTCCTGGTCGGCCGGGTGCCCCGCGAGGCCCTCGACGCCACCAGCTTCGACGAGCTGCTCGGCCTGGTGCTGACCTGGTCCGACGAGACCTTCGATCAGGTCCTGCGAGCGGGCTTCGGGGACTACATCGATGTCGAACAGCGGTGGCGCGCCAAGGTCGGTCTTCCGCCCAACCCCGTCGGTGGCTCGTCTGCGTGATCGGCCCGATCGTGGCCGAGCAGGCCCCTCAGCGCCGAGCGTCGTAGGCTTGCGACAGTAGATCGAGGAGCGAGCCGTTGGACGGCACCCTGGCCATCATCGGCACCGGACGTATCGGTGAGGCGTTGCTGCGCGGGCTGTTGCGCGCCGGCACCGTCGATCCCAGCAAGGTGCTCTGCACGGCCCACCGCGACGAACGCTGCGAGGATCTCGCACGCGAACATGGGGTGAAGGCCACCACCGACAACCGGACCGCCATCGAAGAAGCGGACGTGGTCCTGATCGCACTCAAGCCCCAGGTGTTGCTCGATGTGATCGCCCCGCACGTAGATGCGTTCCGCACGGAGCAGACCGTCATCTCGGTCGCCGCCGGCATCACCACCTCCATGATCCAGGATGCGATCCCCGGCGAGGTCCCCGTGGTTCGGGTGATGACCAACACCCCCGCACAGGTCGACGAGGCGATGTCGGTGGTCTGCGCCGGCACGCACGCCGACGAAGCGGACCTCGCCCTCGCCGAGGACGTGATGGCCCACGTCGGCCAGGTGCTGCGGCTCCCGGAGTCCCACCTCGACGCGGTGACGGCGCTGTCGGGATCCGGCCCGGCCTACTTCTTCCTGCTCGCCGAGGCCATGATCGATGCGGGCATCCTCCTCGGCCTGCCACGCGAGGTCGCCAGCCAGCTGATCGTGCAGACCATGGTCGGGAGCGCGAAGATGCTCCGTGATACGGGCAAGCACCCGGTCGAGTTGCGCGAGATGGTCACCTCCCCTGGCGGGACCACGATCTCCGCGATCCGCGAGCTGGAGCGGGCGAAGGTCCGTGCCGCCTTCCTCGACGCCATCGCTGCCGCGAGGGACCGTGGTGAGGAGCTGGGCCGAGGCGGCTGAGGTCTGCGGACGTCGGCGTCCAGACCGGCTCTCGGCCTCGAACGGTCGTACGCTGATGTTCCTCCCGATCCGTCCCGCTGAACGAGGTCCCGTGGTGCGCCTGTCGCTGGTCGCGGCCCTGCCCCTGTTGGCTCTCGTCGCCTGCTCGTCTTCCGACGACGTCGAGGTAGAGGTCTCCGCCGTGGAGGCCGGTGAGGTCGTCCAGACGGTCGCGGCGGCGGGCGAGCTCGAACCGGCGGCCCGCGCGACGGTCGTTGCGCCGGTCGGTGGCGAGGTCATCGAGTTGCTGGTCGCGGATGGCGACGAGGTCAGCGCAGGCGACCCCCTGGTGCGGCTCGCCTCGGATGCGATCGAGGACCAGATCGCCCAGGCGGAGTCGGCGGTGGACGCCGCGGGGACGTTGGCGGACAGCGCGGCGGCCACCGGGGTCGATGTCTCTGGTGTCGTCGGTGCGTTCCGCTCGCAGCTCGATGCGACGTTCCCGCCGCTCATCGGCACGTTGCGGGATCAGATCGATGCTCTGCAACGTGCGGCCGACGCTTCGCGTGAAGCCGCGCAGGAGCGGTTGGAGGCCCAGGATCCCGATCAGCTGGGCGTCGACCCCGAGGACCTCGACGAACTCGTCGAGACCTTCGACGGTGAGGAGGTCGATGAAGCTCTGGCAGCGGCTCGCCAGCGCTTGGCGGAGACCGAAGCGGGGTACCGCGACGCGCGCAACCAGCTGTCACAGACCGAGTCCCAACTGCGTTCCCAGGCGCAGCAGGCCACGGCGGCCCAGGAGGCTGCCGCTGAAGCCCAGCGCGAACAGGCCGAGCTCGCCCTCCAGACCGCAACCGCTCGTATCGACGACCTGCTGGTCGTCGCGCCGATCTCGGGTGTCGTCGAGCTCTCACGAGGCGAGGACGATCCCGCTCCCTCCGCACCCTTCGGTGACCTCGGTGACCTCGGTGCGCTCGGCGGTGGGGCAACGTCGGGGAGCGGCGGCGCACCGATCGCCGAGGGCGTCGAGGTCGGGGTCGGTCAGACGCTGCTCTCGATCTACGACCTGTCGGCCTTCACGGTGCGTGCCGACATCGACGAGCTCGACATCATCGACGTCGAGGTGGGCCAGGACGTCATCGTGCTGGTCGACGCGCTGGCCGAGAACGAACTCGACGGCGTGGTCGGGCGGGTCGCCCTGACCCCGCACCGGCCCGCAGGTGGGGGAGCCAGCTACCCGACCACGGTCGAGCTCGTCGGCGTGCCGGAGGACACCCGCCTGAGGATCGGACTGACCGCGTCGGTCGAGATCGTGGTCCGTCGCGTCGAAGCGGACACCGTCGTGCCTACCTCGGCGCTGCTGCGTCGTGGCGGGGGCGAGGTCATCTACGTGGTACGTGACGGCATCGCCCGCGAGGTGGACGTGACCGTCGACGCGCTGGGCGATCAGACCGCGGCCATCTCGGGCGAGGTGGCACCAGGGGACCAGGTCGTCACCTTCGGGGTCGAGCTCGTGGAGGACGGCACCGAGGTCGAGGTCGAAGGGTGAGCTCGGGGGCTGCACCCGCGGCAGCGTCTCGAGGGCACACGGAGACGGGCCCGGTCCTGCTGGATGCCGTCGACGTCACCCGGATCTACCGGATCGGTCAGGACGTCGAGGTCCCCGCCCTGCGCGGGGTCAGCTTCCAGGTCGACCGCGGGGACCACGTCGCCATCATCGGCTCCTCTGGGTCCGGCAAGTCGACGTTGCTCAACCTGTTGGGGGCGCTGGACCGTCCGACGGGTGGGCAGGTGTTCTACGACGGCCGTGACGTACGTAGCCTCAACGATGCAGAGCTCGCGGAGCTGCGCAACCGTCGCATCGGGTTCGTGTTCCAGTCCTTCCAGCTCCTACCGCGCCTGACCGCCATCGACAACGTGGCTCTGCCGCTGCTGTACCGGCCCGGGAGCGCCCGCAAGCGGCGGGAA
>SKNK01000454.1 GCA_007120565.1 Nitriliruptoraceae bacterium
CCGGACTCGATGGAGGCCGAGGGCAACAGCTACACCGACTACACCCGGCCCGTCGGTACCGGTCCGTACACCTACGGTGAGTACACCACGGGTGAGCGGTTCACCGTCCAGCGCTTCGACGACTACTGGGGCGAGCTGCCCTACTACAGCGACGTCGAGTTCCAGATCGTTCCAGAGGCTGCGACCCGCGTGAGCCAGCTGCGTGCCGGCGACGTCGACATGATCATCCTGCCCCCGATCTCGGACCTGCCGGCGCTCGAGGACGACGATGGCGTCGAGGTGCTGCTCGCTCCGGGTAACCGTCAGATCTTCATGGCGATCAACAACAACACGATCGACGATCCACGGATCCGCCAGGCCATGAACTACGCCGTCGACCGTCAGTCGATCATCGACAACGTGCTGTTCGGTGCTGCCGACGCGGTGGACGCGCCGATGGACCCAAGCCTGGTCGGTTACTGCTCCGTTGGCGAGTGGGAGTACGACCCGGACCGGGCGCGTGAGCTGCTCGCGGAAGCCGACGCCGAGGGGCTGGAGCTCGACTTCATCGCCCCGACGGGCCGCTACATCCAGGACTTCGAGGTCGCGCAGGCGGTCGCCGGGTTCCTCGAGGAGGTCGGGTTCAGCGTTCCCAGCGTGGACACGATGGACTGGCCGAGCTACGTCGGTGCGATCACCGCGGAGGCTGACGATCAGGAGCAGGACCTACACCTGCTCGGTTGGGCGCCGTCGTACATGGACTCGTTCCAACACATGGTGATCTTCCAGTCGAACCAGCAGCCGCCGAACGGTCTAGCGACCGCCTTCTACGACAACAGCGAGGTGGACTCGCTGCTGGCCGAGGCGGCGTCGGAGCCCGATGAGGACGCCCGTCAGCAGCTGTACTGCGACGCGTCGGAGATCATCTGGGATGAAGCGCCACACATCTTCATGTACAGCCAGCGCTTCCCGATCGCCTACAGCTCGGACGTGACGGACGTGTCGTACCGGCCGAACGAGAGCTTCTACGCCGTCTACGCTCGCCCCGCGAACTAGGACGCGTTCCGCTCCACGCAGGATGAGGGCCGGTTGAACCCGGCCGGCCCTCATCCTGGTTCTGCCGACGCGACACGGTTCGTCCGTGTCGCCCGACGATCAGGTGCCTTGAGGGATGCTGACCTACATCGCTCGCCGCTTGGCGGTCTCGGTGGTCACCCTGCTCGGGGTGACGATCATCGCCTTCGGGCTGGTGCAGATGCTGCCAGGTGACCCCGCGCGCACCATCGCGGGGTTGATGGCGTCGGAAGACGAGGTCGAGCGGGTGCGGACCCGGATGGGTCTCGACGAACCGCTTGGGACCCAGTACGTGCAGTTCCTCGGCAACATCGTCAAGGGTGATCTCGGTCAGTCGGCGAGGACGCGTCGGCCTGTGACCCAGGAGATCGGCGCTCGTCTGCCGAAGACGATCGAACTCGCCGCGGTCGGCACCATCGTCGGCGCGGTCCTGGGGATCATCGGGGGGGTGATCGCCGCCCGGTTCCGGAACAGACCGGCCGACCATGCGATCTCGATCGGGTCACTGATCGGGATCTCTATGCCGGTCTACTGGCTCGGCTTGCTCCTGATCATGGTCTTCGCGGTCAACCTCGGATGGTTACCCGCCGCCGGCGCGGGGCGAAGAACCAGCATCATCCTGCCCGGCATCACGATCGGGCTGTTCACCATCGCTCTGGTGGCCCGTATGACCCGAGCAAGCATGCTCGAGGTGTTGGAGCAGGACTATGTCCGTACCGCGTTCGCGAAGGGTGTCGCCAACCGCAACGTGGTCTACCGCCACGCGCTGCGCAATGCGTTCATCCCCGTCTTGACCGTCATCGGCATCCAGTTCGGCAGCCTGCTCGGCGGTGCGGTGCTCACCGAGTTCGTCTTCGCCTGGCCAGGGATCGGACGCCTGATGGTGGACTCGATCTTCGCGAGGGACTTCCCCGTCGTCCAGGGCATCATCCTGGTCTTCGCGCTGATGTTCATCGTGGTCAACCTGATCGTTGACATCCTGTACTCGTACGTCAACCCGAAGATCCAATACTGATGGACTCCTGGGCCCGATTCCGCACCCACAAGCCGGCGATGCTCGGTGCCGCCATCCTGGTGCTCTACACGCTGCTGGCTATCTTCGCGCCGTGGGTCACCCCCCACGATCCGGTGCAACAGCAGTTGGTGCAGTCGCTGCAGACGCCGAGCGCGGAGTTCTGGCTGGGGACCGACCACCTCGGCCGGGATGTCCTCACGCGGATCCTGTACGGCACCCGGATCTCGTTGTTCATCGGCATCGCCGCGGTGGTGGTCGGCATGGGGATCGGTATCCCCCTGGGCGTCGTCTCCGGCTTCTACGGCCGTGCGACCGACATGGTGATCCAGCGGATCGCCGACATCATGTTCTCGTTCCCGAGCATCCTGCTCGCCCTCGCGCTGGTTGCGGTGCTGGGGGTCGGTCTCAACAACGTGATCATCGCCGTCGGCGTCGCGATCATCCCCATCTTCATCCGTCTGGTACGGGGTCAGGTGTTGGCCGTGCGCGAGGAGGCGTACGTGGATGCGGCCCGAGCCATCGGCGCCAGCGACCTGCGCATCCTGGTCCGCCACGTGCTCGCCAACTCGTGGGCTCCGATCATCGTCCAGGCGACGATCTCGATCGGGATCACGATCCTGGTCGCCGCAGGTCTGGGCTTCCTCGGCCTCGGGGTGCCCTCACCGACGCCGGAGTGGGGAGCGATGCTCGGTGAGGGACGCAACTACATCTACAGCCACCCGCACATGTCGACCTTCCCCGGGTTGGCCATCTTCCTCGCCGTCATCGCCTTCAACCTGATGGGCGACGGACTGCGGGATGCCCTCGACCCGCGCCTTCGCGCGCTGGAGGCCTGAACCGTGAGTGCCACCGAACCGCTCCTCGAGGTCGATGGCCTGAGCGTCGAGTTCGACACCCCCGAGGGGGTGGTCAAGGCTGTGCGCGACGTGAGCTGGAACCTGATGCCGGGGGAGACCCTCGGCATCGTGGGGGAGTCCGGGTCAGGCAAGTCGGTGAGCGTCATGTCGTTGATGAAGCTGATCCCGACCCCACCCGGCCGGATCGTTGCCGGGGAGGTCCGGTTCCGCGACCGTGATCTTCTCAAGCTGTCTCGGTTCCAACTGCGCAAGCTCCGTGGCAAAGACCTCGCGATGGTGTTCCAGGACCCGATGAGCTCGCTGAACCCGGTGCAGACCGTCGGTCGCCAGATCGCCGAGGCGATGACCGTTCACGACAGCAAGCTCAGCGACAACGAAGCGCGCCGACGCTCGATCGAACTGTTGGAGGTCGTCGGTGTGCCCCAGGCCGACGTGCGGTTCAAGCAGTATCCGCACCAGTTCTCGGGCGGGATGCGCCAACGCGCGATGATCGCGATGGCGATCGCCAACCGACCTCCCATCCTGATCGCGGACGAGCCGACCACCGCGCTCGATGTGACCATCCAGGCCCAGGTCATGGAGGTCCTCAAGGACGCGCAGAAGAAGGCCGGCGCCGCCATGGTGCTCATCACCCACGACCTCGGCCTGATCGCCGAGATGGCGGATCGGGTCATCGTGATGTACGGCGGTCGCGTCGTCGAGGTCGGCGACGTTCGGACCGTCTTCCACAACCCGCAGCACCCCTACACCTTCGGGTTGATGGCTAGCTTGCCGCGCCTCGATACACAGACCGAGACGCTGCCAACGATCCCCGGTCAACCTCCCAGCCTGATCACCCCACCGACCGGCTGCGCCTTCCATCCCCGCTGCCGCCTCAAGCGAGATCGGCTCGACTGCGAGCAGGATGTCCCGCCGTTGCGCGAGGTCACGACCGAACACTTCAGTGCTTGCCACCACACCGACGAGATGGACCAACTCATCGAAGAGGTCTCGGCCGAGGTTGGTACTGACCTGACGCGAGGTGAGTCGTGAGCGGGGTGGCTGCCGCTGAAGAGGTCGCCAATGTGCGACTCGAACGCGGGCAGGAGATCCTGCGTGTCGAGGATCTCAAGACCCACTTCCCGATCCGGTCGGGCCTGTTGCGAAGGCAGGTCGGCACGGTCCAGGCGGTCGATGGCGTGAGCTTCTCGCTCGCGGCAGGTGAGACGCTCGGGTTGGTCGGGGAGTCGGGCTGCGGGAAGTCCACGATCGCCCGAACCGTGATGCGTCTGACCGAGCCCACCGACGGGCGGATCCTGTTCAAGGGTGAGGACATCACCGGGTTCTCACGCTCGCAGATGCGTCCGATCCGTCAGCAGATGCAGATCATCTTCCAGGATCCGTACTCGTCGCTGAACCCTCGGATGAGCGTCGAGGACATCGTCGGTGAGCCGCTGCGCGTCCACGACATGTGGAAGGAACAGGGGCATGCCCGCGTCGCGGAGTTGCTCGACATCGTCGGGTTGTCGCCCGAGCACGGCAAGCGCTTCCCTCACGAGTTCTCGGGTGGGCAGCGTCAGCGGATCGGCGTCGCTCGAGCCCTGGCTCTGAACCCGCAGCTGATCATCCTGGACGAACCGGTGTCGGCGCTGGATGTCTCCATCCAGGCGCAGATCGTGAACCTGCTCAAGCGTCTGCAGGATGAGTTCGATCTCGCCTACCTGTTCATCGCCCACGACCTGTCCGTGGTTCGCCACATCTCGGATCGCGTGGCGGTGATGTACCTGGGCAAGATGGCGGAGATCGGCGACCATCACGACATCTACGAGCGCCCGACCCACCCCTACACGCAGGCGCTGCTGTCTGCGGTCCCGTTGCCGGACCCCGATGCGCGTGGTCAGCGCGGCCGGATCGTCCTGGAGGGTGACGTCCCGAGTCCGTCGAACCCACCGAGCGGGTGCCGGTTCCGGACGCGGTGCTGGAAGGCCGAGGACCGGTGCGCCGAGGAGGTACCCGAACTCATCGATCGGTTCGGGCACGGTCACCCGAGCGCTTGCCACTTCGCCGAACTGGCTCCGGACTCGGTCGGCTCCGGCGACGCGGACTGACCGCGAGGGTCCACCGGCCCGGTGGTCAACGCCAGGCAGGCAAGGCGTCGTCCCCAGATCGAGCCCAGCCGAGCGTGGGCGCGAGCGCAACGGCGTGCGAGGTTGGGTCGAACGGACCGAACGTCGCTTCGAACGCGGTCGCGTCGGTCACGTAGGGACGGTCGAACTGGGGGATGACCTCGCGAGCTTCCCGAAGCTCCCGGTTGAACCATCCGGCGAGTCGGAGCATCGCCGGTGAGATGCGCGCCACCTTGACGTCGTGCGCTACGAGGTCGTTGAGGAGCGCGATGAGGTCCCGCTGCGTTGTGGGTTCGGCCCCGGGGAGAACCCACACCTTCCCGTCGGCCTCCGGGCGCTC
>SKNK01000019.1 GCA_007120565.1 Nitriliruptoraceae bacterium
CAGCAGCGTGATGGCCGCTCCGACGTAGCCACGGCCCACGTTCTCGGGATCACCGAACTCGTAGAGCGCGCGGAAGACCTCCGGCAGGGTCAAGAAGAACTCCCGGAACCACTCGAGCACCGTGACGTCCCTCCTCCACCCGCCGGTCGCGGGGCCTGGCGCAGGCTCCGGGCGGCTCTCGCCCGGATCGCGGTGAACTCCGACGTTTCGCTCCGCCAGACCGGCTCGCCAGCCGTTCGACGTCACTTCCTCGTCGGTCGTACTACTCGCGTGCAACACGCGGGCCGATCACGCCGGCCCGCTGCACAGCACCGAGGACACATCCCGCACCCTCGATGGGCGCAACGGTACCAACCTCGACGAGAGGCGGACAAACGATCGGTGTCCCTGGCTCACTCGCCAGCACGCAGCGAGCCGGTGTGGCCTGCTGGTGAACGAGGCTTGGCCGCGCTCTGCCTGGCTCCGGATGCAGCGGCCAGGTCGCCGCGGGGCCGGGTCCGTTACCGTACGAGCCGCACCAGCGGTCCAGGCTCTCACCATCGTCGATCGAGGAGGCGTCGTGTCGCGATCCGACGCCGCCGAGCGGGTCCTCGGGGGCCGCTACGAGTTGCGCATGCGTCTGGGTTCGGGCGGCGCGGGGACCGTATGGCTCGGCCACGATCGGACACTCGGTCGCGCGGTGGCCATCAAGCTCCTCCACGCCGACCTCGCGCAGGATCCTGCCGTCGAGTCCCGGTTCCGGACCGAAGCCACCGCCGCGGCTCAGCTGACCCACCCCAACGCGGTCCAGATCTACGACATCGGTCGCGATGGCACCGACGACTACCTCGTGATGGAGTTGGTCGAGGGACCGAGCTTGTCGGGCCTGCTCCGAAGTGGCCCCCTGCCTCCTGGGGTGGGGGCCGCGATGGGCAGGATGGTCGCCGGGGCGCTCAGCGCCGCGCACGATGCCTCGATCGTCCACCGCGACGTCAAGCCCGGCAACGTGTTGCTCTCGCCGGGCGGGCGCGTCAAGCTCGCGGACTTCGGGATCGCGCGCGTGCTCGGGCAGGTCAGCGCCCGCCTCACCCGGACGGGAACGGTGCTCGGCACGGCCCGCTACCTCGCCCCCGAGCAGTTGGGCGACGATCCCATCGATGCGCGGGCGGACGTCTACGCGCTCGGGCTGACGCTCTTCGAAGCCGTGACCGGCCAGCCACCCTTCGGGGAGGGCAGCCCGATCGAGATCGCCACCCGGAGGCTCACCACCTCCCTGCCGTCGGTCCGCGCGCTGGCTCCCGAGGTCCCGCCCGGCCTGGACGAGCTCATCCAGTGGGCAACGCAGCGCGAACCGGATCATCGTCCCCACGACGGCAGGGCCATGGCCTCGGCTCTGGCCGAGTTCGCGGCTTTCGACGCCGAACGGACCCTGGCAGAGCTCGTCAGCGCGCACCTGCGAGCAACCCCACCGGCTGAGGAGGCCCACACCACCGTCGCGCGCCAGGCGCCGCCTCCGGTGGCTGAGGCACAGGCGCCTCATCCGCAGCCGGCCCCTCCTCAAGGCGACCCGGCGGGCACCCAGGCCCTCCCCCCGTCGACCGAACCGCACGGAGGGAACCGCACCGCAACGATGCCCGCCTCCGCAGCAGCGGAACCCGCACCGACGGCCAAGCGGTCCTCCGCCGTCCAGTGGATCCTGGTCGCGCTGATCGTGGTCGCCATCGGCGTCGCTGGCGTGGTCTTCCTCCGCGATGGTGACCGGGCCGGGAACGGCCCGGGCGGATCGGCGTCGCCACCTAACCCGGAGACCGCACTCGACATCGTCGACGTCGGCGACCACGATCCCGATGGGGACCTCCGCGAGTGGCCCGACCGTGTCGGGGACGCGATCGACGGGAACCCCGAGACCTTCTGGCAGACCGAGTCGTACCACGACGCGGACATCTACGGGCCGGAGAAGGACGGCGTCGGTCTGTGGGTCTCCTTCGAGGGTTCGGCGACGCTCAGCAACGTCGAGATCGACCTCTCCCGTGAGGGCGGCGCGATGGAGCTGTGGCTCGGCGACGGCGCACCGGCCGAGGACCAACTGCCGTCCGAGTGGGGTGAGCGGATCCACGGGGGCCAGATCGGCTCCGCCGAGCTGCAGATCGACGATCTCCCTGACGGCATGGAAGGCGACACCCTCCTCGTCTGGTTCAAGGAACTGCCGCCTGGAGGGAGCGGCTACCGCGGCGAGATCCACGACATCCGCGTCTACGGCAGCTGAGTCAGGCTCGAGGTCCGAGCGACGTCGACCCGCCACCCTGGCCTCGGAGACGCTGGCCGATCAGGCCGAACCACCCGAGATCTCGGTGTTGGTGCCGGTCACGTAGGACGCGTCATCCGACAACAGGAACCCCACGACCGAGGCGACCTCCTGCACGGCCCCGTACCGACGCAACGGGATCATCCCGATCATCTGGGCCGCGACCTCCTCGGGCGTGTCGGCGTAGTACGCGCTCGGTGTGGACGCCTGCAGTTCCACCTGTCGGTCCCACATCCTCCCGGGCCCGATGAACCCGGGGCTGACCGCGTTCACCCGGATACCGGCACCCGCGAGGTCCTTCGCAGCGCTCCGTGAGAAGCCAAGCACGGCCGCCTTGGAAGCCGAGTACGCCGCCATGTTCGGGGCCCCCGAGACCCCCGCCATGGACGCGACCACCACCACCGACCCCGCTCGCTCCGCGGCGATCAGCGCCGCTGCACAGGCTTGAACCACGGTGAACGTGCCGACGACGTTCACCTCGAGCACCGTGCGCAGATCACCGATGGGATAGCCGGGGAGCGGGGTGAACGTGCCTTGGTAGCCGGCGCTGGTCACGATCGCGTCCGGTGGCCCGACCCGCGCCACCACCTCGTTCACGGCCTCGGTCACGGCTGACTCATCGGTGACGTCCAAAGGGCACAGGTGCACGGCCGGCGCGCCCGCAGCACGACATGCGTCGGCGGTCTCGGCCAGCCGGTCTGTGGCGGCGGCAAGATCGCTCAACACGACCGTGGCGCCATCACGTGCCGTACGCAGCGCGATCGCTCCACCGATGTCACCGGCCGCGCCGGTGACCAAGGCGACCCGTCCGGTGAGCCGGTCAGACGCGGCGTTCTCGATCATCCTTGCTCCGATCGGGCCATCCCGGACAGCATCAACCGCGAGACACTCTCACAGACGATGCCGACCCGCAAACGATCGCGGCTACCTGAGCCACGTCGGAACAGCGCCGATCAGGACGAACCCCTGGGCGTTCGGGCGTTGCCCACGGAGGCCCCCCGGCACCAGCAGAGGTACCTTGCATAACATGACCATTCACGTACGCTGCCCATCATGGAGACGACCGACCCGCGCATCCTGGCCCAGATGCGCAAGGGCATCGTGGAGTTCTGTGTGCTCGCCCATCTTCGTCACGGCGAGTCCTACGGGCGCGAGATCGCGACCAGCCTGGCCAGCAACCCGGCCGTGTTGACCAGCGAAGGGACGCTTTACCCGTTGCTCGCCCGGCTGCGCAAGCAGGGATGGGTGCAGACGTCCTGGACGCCCTCGGGTTCCGGTCCCCCGCGCCGCTACTACACGTTGACCGACGACGGTGCCGCAGCTCTCGACGCGTTCACCTCCGCCTGGGAACCGTTCAACACCGCCGTGACCGCGATCCTGGAGACCGAACGATGACTGCGCCACACCCGTCTCGACGCTCATCGTCCTCCAGGTGCGCCAGGGCACGTTCAGCATCGTGGAGGTAGGCGTCGACCAGACGTTGCGCGGCGGGGCCGGCCAGCACCGGCGGCGGGGTACCTGCTCGCGGCGCTGATCGTCGCCATGGCCATCAGCGCCTCGCTGCTGCTCTCCAGGATCCCGCCGTTCTTCGGCCCCGAGGGCGGGGACGTGGTGGCAGTTGGCCAGCTCACCTGGGCCTTCATCGTCTTCTCTGTGACCGCACTCATCATCAAGCGCAACGCCCGCAAGTGACCCGCTACGCCACCGCAGCGGTGGTCGGCCCGGTTCGCGCACACGGGTTCAACCCGCCGCCAGCGACTCTGCCGCGGCGGCTGCCGCCCGCTCGACGAGCGTGAGGGCCGCGTCATCCAGGGCGAGCGAGGTGAACACCACCTCGTAGCCCGAGGGTGCGAGGTAGACGCCGTGGTCGAGCATCGCGTGGAAGAACGCGGCGTAGGTCTGGTGGTCTGCCGCCGCGATCTCCTCGTATCGCGTCGGCGCCGCGTCGGCGAACACGACACCGGCCAAGGTCCCGTGATGTACCACCTGCGCGGTGATCCCAGCGGCGGAGAACGCCTGCTCGAGCCCGGCGACGACCCGGTCGGTGGTGACAGCGAGGTGGTCGTACACCTCATCGGTGAGCAGCTTGAGCTGTGCCGCACCCGCCGCGACCGCGACCGGGTTCCCCGACAAGGTGCCGGCCTGGTAGACGGGGCCGTCCGGCGCGAGCTCTGCCATCAGGTCCTCGCGACCACCGAAGGCGGCCAGCGGGAAGCCGCCGCCGACGATCTTGCCGAGGATGGTGATGTCGAGCGCGACGTCGTGGAACTCCTGCGCCCCACCACGGGCCAGGCGGAACCCGCTGATGACCTCGTCGAACACCAGCACCGCTCCGACACGGTCCGCCTCGGCTCGGAGGAAGGCCAGGAACCCGTCCGCCGGTGGGACGAGGTTCATGTTGGCGGGGACCGGCTCACACAGGATCGCGGCGAGGTCGTCGCCGTGCTCATCGACCGCCGCGCGCACCGCTTCCGGATCGTTCCAGGGCACCAGGATCGTGTCTGCCGCGGCACCGGCCGTCACCCCCGGCGAGCCAGGGATACCCAGGGTCGCCACACCCGACCCCGCGGCGACCAGTAGCGCGTCGGAGTGGCCGTGGTAGTGCCCGACGAACTTCAGCAGCTTCGCTCGTCCGGTGGCGCCACGAGCGACGCGGATCGCACTCATCCCGGCTTCGGTGCCGGAGTTGACCAACCGCACCTTGTCGATCGAGGGCACGGCGTCGACGATGGATTCCGCCAACTCGATCTCGCCGAGGGTCGGCGCGCCGAAGGATGACCCGCGTTCCAGTGCGGCCGATGCCGCCTCCAGCACCTCGCGGCGTGCGTGGCCGAACAGCAGCGGCCCCCACGAGTTGACGAGGTCGACGTAACGGTTGCCATCGACGTCGATCAGTTCGCCTCGTTCACCCCGGTCGATGAAACGGGGCACCCCGCCAACGCTGCCGAAGGAGCGGACCGGCGAGTTCACCCCGCCGGGGATCACGGAGCGGGCACGGTCGAACAGGCGCGCGGAGGCGTCGGTACTCACGGTTGACCTCACGTCGTCGGGCGGTCGTCCAGG
>SKNK01000362.1 GCA_007120565.1 Nitriliruptoraceae bacterium
GACGCGACTGATCCTGCTCGATGGGTACGCCGGCAAGGTGATCGACACGTTCGGGTCGTTCGTGGTCGGTGGCTCCGTGGTCGTCGGTCTGGTGGTGTTCCTGATCCTGGTGGTGATCCAGTTCGCGGTCATCACGAGTGGTGCCGGCCGAGTGGCAGAGGTGGGTGCCCGCTTCGCTCTGGACGCGATGCCCGGCAAGCAGATGGCGATCGACGCGGACCTCTCCGCCGGCCTGATCAGCGAGAAGGAAGCCAAGGAGCGCCGCACCCGTATCGCTCGGGAGTCTGACTTCTACGGCGCGATGGACGGTGCCTCGAAGTTCGTCAAGGGTGATGCGATCGCCGGCATCGTCATCGTGGCCATCAACCTGATCGGCGGGCTGGTCATCGGTGTCTCGATCGCCGGGATGCCCGTCGGCGATGCCGCGGCCACCTACTCGCTGCTCACGGTCGGTGACGGACTCGTCAGCCAGATCCCGGCGCTGATGATCTCGGCCGCGACCGGTCTGATGGTCTCGCGCGTCGACGACGAAGAGGACCTGGGCCACACCGTCGGCAAGCAGTTGCTCCGCGATCCCCGTGCCATGCGGATCGCGGCACTGGTCATCGGTGGGATCGCCCTGGTGCCAGGCCTGCCGAAGCTGCCCTTCATCGCCATCGTGATCGGCCTCCTGGTGGCGTCGAGTCGTGCAGCAGCAGGCCGCAAGGCCGAAGAGGAGTCCCAACATGCCGACGTGGTGGCGAGCGGCGACGTCGAACTCGACCCCGACGACCCACGGGCGATCATCGAGCAGTTGCGCATCGAGCCGCTCGAGCTGCACCTGGCCTACGACGTCTTGGACCTGACCGACACCGACGCTGGCGGCGATCTACTGCCGCGCGTCCGGGCGCTGCGTCGCCAGGTCGCCGAGGAGCTGGGCGTGGTGATGCCCTTCGTCCGCACGAGCGACGACGTGACCCTGGAAGCATCGACCTACCGGATCCTCGTCCATGGTGTCGAGGTAGCCCGTGGCACCGCCCCGCGTGACCGGGTGCTCGCCCTGCCGGCCACCGAGGACTCCGGACTCGGAGGCGTTCCGGGTGAAGAGACCGTCGAACCGGTCTTCGGCCTCAAGGCCTGGTGGGTGCCGACCGAGGCCCGCAGCCGTGTCACGGCAACGGGGGCGACCGTCGTCGACCGCTCGGCCGTTGTGGTCACTCACCTCGCCGAGGTGGCCCGCAACCACGCCGCCGAACTCCTGACCCGTCAGCAGGTGCAGGAGCTCGTCGAGTCGCTGCGCATGGACGAGCCGCTCCTGGCCGACGAGGTCGGAGCCGACACCCTGCCCATGGCGCTACTCCACGACGTGCTTCGCGATCTCCTGCGCGAGCGCGTCCCGATCCGGGACCTGGTCCGCATCGTCGAGGCCGTGGCGGCGCGAGCGCGGGAGACCCGCAACCTCGATCAGCTGGTCTCCGCGGCGCGGGTCGCGGTCGGGTCGTCGATCGTCGCCAGGGTCGCCCCCACCCGCCAGTTGGGTGCCATCACCCTCGCCCCGCAGCTGGAGGGCGAGTTGTCCGAGCGCGTCCGCGACATCGACGGGCAGCTCCAGTTGGTGCTCGACCCCGAACGCCTCGCGCCGCTGATCACCGAAGCCATCGAACTCAGCCGCAACGCCGGGGCGACGCCAAGCGCGATCATCTGTGGCCAGATGCTGCGACGTCCCCTCGCCCGCACGCTCCACGCCGCCGGGGCCGATGTCCCCGTGCTGGCCTATCCCGAACTGCCCAACCATCTGAACCTGCAAGTGATCGGAGTCCTCGGTGCCGCGAACCTCCCTGCTTGAGACCAAGTCCATCCGCTCGAGCGAGCCTGAACTCGCCGAAGGGGCGACCGACGTGATCGAGGCGGCGACCGCAGAAGCGGCCATCGCCGAGGTGCACGAGCGGCTCGGCCCCGATGCGCAGATCATCGATGCGCGTCGTGAGCTGCGTGGCGGCATCGGTGGATTCTTCGCCAAGGAAATCGTGCAGTTGCACGCGGCAACCGGGACCTCCGGCACCGAGGCCGCCCGTGATGCTGGCCCGAGCTCCGCGCACGTCGATCTGGGTGGCCGTGTGAGCCCCGGCGAGAGCCAGGATCCGCCGGGCGCCGGAGCGGTCACCTCTCCGATCGACCGCTTGCTCGATGACGCGCCGGAGACCGTCGACTTCGCGACCTTCCTGAGGGACCGGATGAACGACGAGCCGGACCTGTTCGCCGCCGGATCGTCCTCCGAGAACCTGGGCGCGGATGTCGCGCCAACTCCGCCGACCGCGCCAGCCCCAGCCGAGACGCCGATGCCCGCGCCGCCGACGTCCGACCACGACGCCGAGGATCCTGCCATCACAGCGTGGCGGGCGGCGGCACGGGTCGCACCCTCCGTTCAGCGCCCCGCCCCTGAGGAGGGGACGAGGGTGGGTGCCCCGTCGGCAACGCCAGCCCCAGCCCCAACACCTCCAGCCCCTGATCCGGTACCGGCATCGCCAGCCCCCGCGTCGGCCACGGCGCCTGCTGCCTCGGCACCGGTCGCCGGTCCCGCCTGGTCAGCAGATCGGCTCCTGCAGCTCGGTGTGCCCGCCGACCTGGTGCGAGCGGTCGACCTCGACGCATCGGCGGACGATCTCGCCTGGACCTCGGCGATGGCGACCGCGATCGCCGGAGCCTGCGGAGCCATGCCGGCCGGTCCATCGCTGCTGGTCGGTCCCCTCGCCGACCGGATGGCTGGGCTCGTGGACGGCCCGACGGCCAGGAGCCAGGTGTGGTTCGACGCGCTGCGCGATGGCCGGTGGCTCCACCTCGTCGTTGGTGGAGAGGGTTGGCGCGACCACCTTCCCGCCGGACCGTGCGTGGTGTCCTGGACACGCCAGCAGGACCTCCCTGACGCCCTGCGGTGCGCGCTCGAACTCGGGCTCACCCTGGGATACGGGCCCGTCGGCGGGGTGACCCGGCGAGCCCGTCCCCTGGACATCGCCCTGGCGATCCGGGAACTGGTGGACGCGTCATGATGGTCGGCCCGCTCCGACGGATCACGGCCGCGATCGGGTTGCTCGCCTTGATCCCGATCACCTGGCTACTCGCGACCGGCTCGTTGACCCCGGAAGAGGCGGCGATCCGCGCGATCATCGTTGCCGTGGTGGTCGTGGTCATCGGCAACGTCCTCCGGTCGATCCTCACGCGGATGTTGCGCCACGTGGAACGCCGTGAAGGGGACCGCCGCGAGGCTGCCGAGTGGCGTGAGGACGTCAGGATGAACGACGGCGG
Organism: Nitriliruptoraceae bacterium; assembly: GCA_007120565.1. Taxonomy (GTDB): domain Bacteria; phylum Actinomycetota; class Nitriliruptoria; order Nitriliruptorales; family Nitriliruptoraceae; genus CSSed11-175R1. The sequence continues at coordinate 3,283 of SKNK01000362.1, forward strand.
CTGAGCCTCCGTCGAGCTCGTGGGACCGGGGGACCGGGAGGTGATGACGCTCGCGCGGCGGCGGGTCGACCCTAGGTGAGGAAGGCGAGTCGGCCCTACGCTCCACGGGGCGGGTCGCCGCATGCGCTACGGCAGAAGGCCGAAAGGCTCCAACCTCGAGCGGAGGAGCGAAGGTGTCGTCACAACCGGACTGCTTGTTCTGTCAGATCATCGCGGGGGAGGAGCCGGCGGAGTTCCTCATGCAGCGGGACGACCTCGTCGTCTTCAAGGACAAGTTCCCGCGCGCGCCGGTCCACTACCTGGTGGTTCCGGTCGAGCACCTCGATTCGGCCCATGATCTGGACGATGATCATCACCGGCTGCTGTCGGCGTGTTTCGCCACGATGCAGCAGGTGGCGACCGATGCAGGCATCGCCGACGGGTATCGGATCGCGACCAACATCGGCAAGGGGGGTGGGCAGGCCATAGCCCACCTGCACTTCCACGTGGTCGGTGGTAAACAGCTCGGTCACATCGACGGCACCTGAACGAGCACGCCGGGGCGGGACCGACGCTGCTCCCTAGTCGGACGCGCCGCCGCTGGCCTCGACGGCGGCACGGACCTGGTCGCTGGTGACCTGGAGCACCTCCGAAGGCCGGGCGCTGCTCAGCACGGTGAGTGCCGCCCGCAGTGCCTCGCGGGAGACGTCTTCCGGCAGAACATCGAGCAAGACGACGCCGCGGGGACGAGCCAACCCGCCGAGGGAGTCCTGGACGTGACTGGTCAGCTCGCGGCTGACCTTCTCCGGTGGTTGAGGGACATCATCAGGGGCGACGTCGACCCCATCGAGCACGACGCAGGCGACCACCGCCTGCCCAGTCCGGCGATCAGGGACGGCGACGACCTCGGCGGCGACGACCATGGGGTGCTCCTCGAGGACCTCGCGGACCTCGTTGGCTGACACCAGCTGACCCGAGACGTTGATGACCGGGTCCATGCGGCCCAGGATCGTGATGCGCCCGTCCGGCCCACGGGTCGCCAGGTCCCCCGTCGCGTACCGATCCGGCCAACGCCAGTAGCGACTGATCACCGCAGGATCGGCGTGGCGGACCCCCAACAGCATCCCTGGCCACGGGTGCCGCACGACCAGCTCGCCCGGCTGTCCGTCCTCGGTCGTTGCGCCGGAGGCGTCGAGGACCTCCAGACCGGGATCGGGCAGCGGGGGGTCGGGCGGAGGCTCCACCGTGACGATCGCGCCGAGCTCGGTCTGCCCCCAGCCGTCGCGGATGACGGCTCGTCCTCCGCCCACCTCCTCGTACAACCACGCGCGTGTCTCGTCGTCGATGGGCTCGCCCAGGTGCACGATCGAGCGCAGGGAGTTCAGTTGCGCCTCGGATGGTGGGCTGTCGACCCACTGTCGCAGGATGCGGGCGATCGAAGGGCTGGTCACCAGTGCGTTGACGCCGTAGCGCTCGATCAGGTGCCAGGCCCGGGCGTGGGTAGGGGTCCCGAGCGTCCCCTCGAAGATGAGGCTGGTCGCACCGCAGGCGAGTGGGCCATAGACCCCGTGGGATTGCCCCGCGACCCAGCCGATGTCGACCGCACACCAGAACACGTCATCGGGCTGGCTCGTCAGGGCGCGCCGGTGGAGGGTGGAGGCGTAGGCGAGGAACCCTCCGGCGCGATGCACGATCCCGGTGGGCCGTCCCCGGCGGTAGCCGAGGTGGGTCACGAGCAACGGATGGTCGGCGGGGAGCGCCTCGACACCGACGGGTTCGGAGCGTCCGGAGGCGACCACGTCGTGGAACCAGCGGTCGCCCTCGAACCAGTCGATATCGATCCCGGTCCGGCGCACGACGATGGTGTGCTCCACACCGCTGGTCGCCGCCATGGCCTCGTCGGCTCGGGCCTTCAACGGCAGGACCACCCCACGTCGCCAGCTGCCATCCTGGGTGATGAGCACCCGGGGGTCGAGATCCTCGAGCCGGTCCGCGAGCGCGTCCGGAGGCAAGGCGCTGTACTGCACCGAGTGCACGGCGCCCAGCCGGGCACAGGCCAGCATGGCGACCACGGTCTC
>SKNK01000134.1 GCA_007120565.1 Nitriliruptoraceae bacterium
GCCAAGCGGCCGGCCCGGGTGTCGAACTGCTGGCCCATCACCTCTCCTCCATCTGCTGGTCGGGCTGCCGACCCTCTGCACCGACAGGCGGCGAGGGGCGGTCCACCCCCTTCGCGGGGTTGCACGTGGACGCCGCTGCACGGTCGGTCCACGATGCGGGACGAGAACCCTTCACCTGCGACGTCGACCGTTGTCCTGAAGGACTTGAGTCCCAGGCGCCTCTAGGATGCGGCATGAGGCAACCGTATGCCTCTTTCGCCCCGACCGCGACCGCCCGAACGCGCGGTCTAGGCGGTCCACGCGCGCTCCGCGACCGCGGCCACCGCAGCCGCTGACATCACCCCGGTGGGCGCCTCGCGCCCGGTGACCGCGGCCTTGCTAATCTCCGCTCGGGTCGGGGACCGACGACCTGACCCGCGGCGGGGCGAGATGGGTTGCGACCAGTGCGGGACACCGAACCCGGGGGCTAACCGCTTCTGCGCGCAGTGTGGCTCGCGGCTCCACGCCCAGTGTCGGTCGTGCGAGGCCGTGCTCGGGGCCGACGCCCGCTTCTGCGGGCAGTGCGGGACACCCGTTGAGCAGGATGCCGCACCCGTCGCGTCGGTGGCCGTCGCGGACGATGCCGCCGCCACGCTCACGGCCGAGCGTCGCCACGTCTCCGTGCTGTTCGTCGATCTCGTCGGGTTCACCCGCCTGTCGGAGGATCGCGACCCCGAAGCGGTGCGCGAGCTCCTCAGCGACTACTTCGACCAGGCGCGCACGTTGGTGCATCGCTACGGCGGCACGATCGAGAAGTTCATCGGTGATGCGGTCATGGCCGTGTGGGGGACGCCGTCCGCGCGGGAGGATGACGCCGAGCGAGCGGTGCGGGCCGCACTCGACCTCGTCGACGCCGTGGCCGCGCTCGGCGACCATGTCGGCGTCCCCGGGCTCCGGGCGCGCGCCGGTGTCGTCACCGGGGAGGCCGCGGTCCGCCTCGATGCCGTTGATCAGGGGATGGTCGCCGGCGATGTGGTCAACACGGCCTCGCGGGTCCAGGGGGCGGCCACGCCGGGACAGGTACTCGTCGACGACGACACCCGAAGAGCATCAGCACAGGCGATCGCCTACGCCGAGGCCCAAGAGCACGTCCTGAAGGGCAAGGCCAACCCGGTTCGCCTGTTCGCGGCCCGCGAGGTGGTGGCGGGTAGTGGTGGGGCGCAGAGGTTCGATGGCCTGGAGCCACCGTTCCTGGGGCGGGAGCGCGACCTGCGGATGCTCAAGGAGTTGCTGCACGACGGCATCGAGCAGTCCCGAGCTCAACTCGTCGTCATCACGGGTGCCGCCGGTCTGGGGAAGTCGCGCCTGGGGTGGGAGTTCTTCAAGTACATCGATGGCATCGAGCAGGTGCTGTACTGGCACATCGGCCGCTGTCTGGCCTACGGCGAGGGGATCGCCTACTGGGCGCTCGCGGAGATGTTGCGCATGCGCTTGCGCATCGGCGAGGCAGATGCCGAGGCCGAGGCGATGCGCAAGCTGGACGCCGGCCTGCAGGAGCTCATCACCGATGCCGAGGAGCGCGACTGGCTCAGACCGCGCTTGGCGGTGCTGCTCGGTTCAGCTGACGGGCCGACGGAGAGCATCGACCGCGACTCCCTGTTCGCCGGATGGCGCCTGTTCCTCGAACGGTTAGCCGCAGACGCGCCCGTGGTGATGGTGTTCGAGGACATGCAGGATGCCGACGACGGCCTCCTCGACTTCATCGACCACCTCCTCCAGTTCAGCGCCGACCTCCCGTTGTTCCTGCTCGTGTTGGCGCGCCCCGAGCTGCACGACCAACGTCCCTCGTGGGGCCGTCAGCGCAACGCGACCGTCCTGCACCTCGACCGCCTGCCCGACGGACGGATCGAGGACATGGTCACGGCCATGGTGGACGGGCTCCCCGATGCTGGGCGCAAGGCCCTGGCCAGCCGTGCCGAGGGGGTGCCGCTCTTCGCGATCGAGACCGTTCGCATGCTGATCGACCGCGACATCGTGGTCCCGCGGGGAGGCCGGTACGTGCTGGCCGCCGACGTCGGCGACCTCGACCACCTCGAGGTACCGCCGACGCTGCAAGCGCTGGTCGCTGCACGTCTGGACGACCTTCCCGATCCAGAGCGGTGTCTGGTGCGTGATGCCTCGGTCCTCGGCCAGTCGTTCACCCGCGACGCTCTGGAGGCTGTGGTCCGCGCTGCTGGCGACGTGCCGCTCGAGGCCGTCGATCGACTCCTTGCGGCCCTCACCGAACGCGAGGTCCTCACGCTGCGGGCCGATGCGCGATCGCCCGATGCCGGGCAGTACCGGTTCGTTCAGAAGGTCATGCGTCAGGTTGCGGAGCAGCGCCTGTCCCGGGACGACCGCAAGGTGCGTCACCTGGCCGCGGCTGAACACCTGCGTGAGAACCGCGAGGCAGGTGACGTCGCGGGCGTGATCGCCACCCACTACCTCGGCGCCGCCGAGGCACGGCCCGAGGACGACGACGCACCGCAGCTGCGTGCGACCGCCATCCACCACCTCGAACGCGCAGGTGACCGGGCCCGCTCACTGGCAGCGATCGATGAAGCCCTCCGCTACTACGAGCGCGCTCTGGCCCTGACCGAGGACGACGAGGATCGAGCACGCCTGTCAGAAGCGGCGGGGGTGGCGGCCCAACTGGCCGCGAAGTTCGAGCGCGCCCTCGATCACCTCGCCCGGGCACGTGCGATCCTGCACGAACGGGGTGACCGGTCCGGCATCGCCCGGGTGGCGAGCTGGCAGGTCGAGACGCTGATGGACCTCGATCGGCCCGACGACGCGCTCGCGTTGGCTGAGTTCGTCTCGAACGACGAGGTCCCCGGCGCGGAGGACGCTCGACTCGCCGCGTCGATCGCCATGATCGCGGTCAACTACCCGGAGGCTGAGGAACCCGCCCTGCCGTGGCTGGAACGAGCCGCCCGTGCCGCCGAGGCCACGGGTGCCTGGGACGTCCTGGGGCGGGTGCTCAGCCTCAAGGGAGCCAACCTGGCTATCGAAGGACGGCCGATCGAGGCGGCAGCGCTGGCGGCCGGAGCCTTCGACCTCGCACGGCAGCACGGGTTGCACTTCCGCGCCGCGATCCAAGCGGTCTACCTGGCACACATCGCCCTCGATCGGGATCTGGATGAGGCGCAAACCTGGGCCGACGAGAGCGCGGCGTACGCGCGGCGCAGCGGCGATCGCCACAACCTGGCCGTCTCCCAGGACTGTCATGCGACCGTGCGGTTCGAGCGGGGTGACTGGGATCAGCTCGACGTCGACGGGCTGCAGGCGGTCTGGGTCAGCGCGGCCCGTGACGACGCCGCGGATCAGCTCCCGACGATGCTCGTGCTGTTCGCCGCGCACCTGGGCGACCGCTCGCTCCTGGTGGACGGTGACGTGCAGGTGGACCCGGACAGCCCCGGCCGGAACCCCCGGGAGGCATCGGCCCTCCTGCGACGCGCGATCCTGGCCGCAGCCGACGGTGACCACGAAGCGTCGCTGCGTGCCGCCACCCTGGCCCACGGGCACGCGATATGGAACGTCGTCCACTGGTACGGCCACCTCGTGCGATCGATGATCGTCGACGCCGCCCTGGCCCTCGGTCAGCTGGAGGTGGTCCGGGAGGCCCTCGGTGGACCGAGCAGCGCCACGGCCACCAGTCCGCTCGGTGGGGCGCACCACGCCTGGGGGCGCGCCCGACTCGCGGCGGCCGAGGGGGACAACCTCGTCGCTGAGGAGGCCTACCTCGGCGCGACCAGGATGTTCCGTGACCTGCGGCGACCGTTCTGGCTCGGCCGGGTGCTCCTCGACCATGCCGAGTGGATGATCGACCGTGACGAGCAGGCACGGACCCTTGGCTTGGCCACCGAAGCACGCGACATCTTCACCCGGCTCGGCGCGGTGGTCCTCGCCGACCGCGCCACCCAGCTGACGGGACAGGAGGCCGCAGGATGACCACCACCGAGCAAGCACCGGCGGCACCGACCTTCCGTTCCGTGCTCCGGCTCCCCGACTTCCGCTGGCTCGCGCTCGGACTGGGCCTGTCGACCGTGGGTGTCTTCGCCTACCACGTCGCCCTCTACGCCCTGGTGTACGAGGCGACCCGGTCCCCGGCGTGGGCCGCCGCAACGACGCTGGGACGGTTCCTCCCGAGCCTGCTGTTCAGCACCTACGGCGGCGTACTCGCCGAGCGGTTCGAACGTCGTCGTGTGCTGATCGTCACCGACACCATCTCGCTGGTGGTCATGCTCGGTCTGGCCGCCGTCGGAGGACTCGGCCTCCCCGTCGTTCTCGCCATCGTGCTCGCGTCGCTCATCTCCATGCTCGGCACCCTCTACCTGCCGGCGTCGATGGCCCTGGTCCCCGACATCGCCCAGGAGCACCAGCTCGCGACGGCGAACGCCTTCCTGCGGGTCGCCGAGAACGTCGTCACCATCGCAGGTCCGGCGATCGGCGCCGCCGCGGTCGGCTTCTTCGGTGTCGAGGCGGGGTTCCTCTTCTGTGCCCTGATGTTCCTCGCATCCGTCCTGTGCTCGTCCCGCCTGCGGGTTCGCAGCACGCCGTCGGACGTCACCGAGGGCGGCGACGCCGGCGTGGTCCGGCAGATCGCCGTGGGCTTCCGGGCCCTCGGACAGTCCCGTACGGCGGCAACCCTGGTGGCCGCCGCCGTCGGCGCCGCCTTCTTCTTCGGCGTCGACACCGTGCTGTTCCTCGTCGTGTCCGACGAGCGGTTGGGGATCGGCGCGAACGGGTACGGGCTGCTGTTGGCTGGCCTCGGCGCCGGCGGCATCCTCGTGGCGCCGCTCGTCGGCCGTCTCGCCGAACGGCCCCGCCTGGCGACCATCATCGGCGCTGCCCTGCTGCTGTACACGGTGCCAACGGCGTTCCTGGTGTTCGTGACCGATCCGGCCGTGGCGATCGCGGTGCAGATCCCGCGCGGCGCCGGGGCCATCATCGTCGACGTGCTCGCGATGACGGCGATGCAGCGGTCCCTGCCCTCGGAGATGACCGCACGCGTCCTCGGGATCTTCGGGACGCTGCTCCTCGCGAGCATCTCGCTCGGCGCGCTCGCCACGCCGCTCCTGCTGAACGCCCTCGTCCTGGACATCACCCTCGTCGTGCTGGGAGGCGCCGGCGTCGCGGTGGTCCTGCTGGCCTACCCGCGGATCCGGGTGGTCGACCGCGAGGCCGCCGCCCGGCTGGAGGAGCTCGCACCGCGTATCGAGCTGCTCCGTCGCCTGGGCATCTTCGCGGATGCCAGCCGGCCCGGGCTCGAGGGCCTGGCCGCCTCCGCCGAGAC
>SKNK01000157.1 GCA_007120565.1 Nitriliruptoraceae bacterium
ACGATCGAGTACCAGTCGACCCGCGTCGGTATGCCTTACGTCACCGAGCGTTGGATGGGCGGCATGCTCACCAACTTCGCGACGATCAAGGGACGTATCGCCCGACTCAAGGAGCTCGAGGCCATGGCCTCGTCTGGCACCTTCGAACTGCTCCCGAAGAAGGAGGTCCTGCAGCTCGGGCGCGAGCACGAGAAGTTGCAGACCAACCTCGGCGGGATCCGGGAGATGGGCAAGCTCCCTGACGCCGTATGGGTGGTTGACACCGTGATCGAGCGCATCGCGATCGATGAGGCGAACAAGCTCAAGATCCCGGTCGTCGGCATCCTCGACACCAACTGTGACCCCGACCTGGTCCAGTACCCGATCGCGGGCAACGACGACGCGATCCGCTCCTCGGCTCTGCTGACCCGGATCATCGCCGATGCCTGCGCCGACGGGCTGCTGCTTCGTGCTTCGCGCTCGCCCGACGACGAACTGCGTGCTCAGGCGCTGCAGGCCACCCAGTCGGACAGCAGCGGCATCGATGCCTCGGAGCCCAAGGCTGCCTGGGAGATCGAGCTCGAACGTCAACAGGCGGCCGAGAAGGCAACCAAGGCTGCTGGCGACACCGCCGAGACCCCTGCCGCTCCCGAGCAGGCCCCGGCCGAGCCAGCCCCTGCGCCCGACGCTCCCGCGTCCGACGCACCCTCGCAGGGCTGACCGCACTTCGATCCGCCCCGCGGTTCGTGCCGACCCTGGACGGTCGGCACGACCGCACATCACGCCCCCAGGAGGACACCGTGGCGATCACTGCTGCCGACGTGAAGAAGCTTCGTGAACTGACCAACGCGCCTATGATGGCCTGTAAGAAGGCGCTGGTGGACGCGGATGGCGACCTGGACAAGGCCGCCGAACTGGTGCGTGAACGCACCGGAGCGAAGATGGACGCCCGTGCGGCAGACCGCACGGCAGGTGAGGGTCTGGTCCACACCTACCTGCACGCACCGACCCCCGGGATGCCCGCCAAGGTCGGTGTCCTCCTCCAGCTGTCCTGCGAGACCGACTTCGTGGCCAAGGCCGAGGCGGTGCAGAAGCTCGCCAAGGACCTTGCGATGCACATCGCGGCTGCGAAGCCGCTGGTGGTCTCCGAAGATCAGGTCGACGAGGGCCTGCTCGACAAGGAACGGGAGTTCGCCCGCAAGGAAGCCGTCGAGCAAGGCAAGCCCGACCACATCATCGAGAAGATCGTTGAGGGCAAGGTCAAGAAGGTCTACGAGGACTACGTCCTGCTCAACCAGCCCTACGTCCTCGATGGCGACGTGACCGTGGCTCAGGCGATCAGTGCGGTGCAGGCCACCGTCGGAGAGAAGCTCGAGGTCGCCCGCTTCGCCCGCTTCGAGGTGGGTGCCTGACCTGCGGTCAGGTCGCCGTGCGTGCTCGCCTTCGGCTCCACGCCACCGGCGAGGCCGCGGTAGGGCTGGGCGGGGACGGCGGCTAGCATCTCTGCGCAGCCCGCCTTTCCCCGTCGAGGATCATCCGGTGCCCGATCGTGCTCCGTTCCAGCGCGTGCTGCTGAAGCTGTCCGGCGAAGCGTTCTCTGACCCGACCGTTCAGGGCGGAATCGATCCTGGCATCGTGCGTCAGGTCGCACGCGAGATCGTCGAACTCAAGTCCAGCGACGGCACGGAGATCGGTGTGGTCGTCGGGGGCGGGAACATCTTCCGCGGCGCATCACCCGCCGCCGGAGGCATGGATCGGTCCAGCGCTGACCACATGGGGATGCTCGCGACCGTCATCAACGCCCTCGCGCTCCAAGATGGCATCGAGAAGGCCGGCCTCGAGACCCGGGTGATGACGGCGATCGACATGCAAGCGATCGCCGAGCCGTACATCCGTCGTCGGGCCGTCCGTCACCTCGAGAAGGGCCGCGTCGTGATCTTCGCGGCTGGCCTCGGCGTTCCGTACTTCACCACCGACACCACCGCCGCCCAACGTGCCTTGGAGATCGATGCTGAGGCGATCCTGAAGGGGACGGGTGTCGACGGCGTGTACGACCGCGATCCACGCGGCGATGCGAGCGCAGAACGCTACGACGAGATCGACTTCCTCTCGGTCCTCAACCAGGGGCTGAAGGTGATGGACGCGACGGCCATCTCGCTGTGCATGGACAACCGCCTCCCTATCGTGGTGTTCGAACTGCTCCAAGAGGGCAACATCCGGCGCGTCGTGCGGGGAGAACCCGTTGGAACGCTTGTGCATGCCGACGTCGCCAGCGCAGACCCCGCCACATGACCCGCAACCCGACGGCAACCAGGAGGACCCTATGAGCCTCGACGAGATCACTGCAGACGCCACCCGTCGTATGGGCCAGGCGGTCGAGAAGGTGTCCGAGGACTTCCAGGCCATCCGCACTGGACGCGCGAACCCCCAGATCCTGAACAAGGTCCTTGTCGACTACTACGGCAGCCCGACACCGCTCCAGCAACTGGCCAACTTCTCGGTCCCGGAGCCCCGGATCCTCATCGTCAACCCCTTCGACAAGGGTTCGATGAACGCCGTTGAGAAGGCCATCCGCGACGCCGACCTCGGACTCAACCCTGCCAACGACGGCGCGGTGATCCGCTGCGTGTTCCCCGAGCTCACCGAGGAGCGCCGCAAGGACTACATCAAGATCGCGAAGACCGCGGCCGAGGACGGCAAGGTGGCGATCCGCAACGTCCGGCGCAACGCCCGTGACGCCATGCAGAAGCTCGAGGATGACGGTGAGGTCGGCAAGGACGAGCACGAGCGCTACGCGAAGAAGCTGGAGGAGTTGACCGCGGAGCATGTCGCTCGCGTCGACAAGGGCCTCGAGCAGAAGGAGCAGGAACTGCTCGAGGTCTGACACTTCGGTGCCGCAGCGTCGTGTGGCAGCAGCGCGTGGTGGAAGCCACGGACCGGAGCGCAACCTCGCAGCTAGGGGCCGTGTCGGAGCTGAGGTAGCCCCGCTCCGACAACGCAGGAGAGCGGGACGATGACCGTCGAACCGAACGAGCCTGAGCGGGAGGAGGGGTCGTCCCCCTCCCGCGCCGTCGTCGGCGGCCGCAACCTGCCCGTAGCGATCCTGGTCGGCGTGCTGATGGCCGTGCTGTTCCTCGGCGCGCTGTTCTGGCACCCTGTCGCGTTCGCCGTCATCGTGGGCATGCTCATCTGCGTCGCGTACGTCGAGACCCATCGGGTGTTGGCTGCCGTGGGGAGGCCCCTGCAGGTCCCCGTCCTGATCGTGATGTCGATCGTGATGCTCTTCGGGGCGTACAGCGCCCAGCACACCGGACAGATGATCGGGGTGCTCGGGCTCTTCCTCGGTGCGGTCCTCTGGCAGCTCGGCACCGGTGAGCGGTCGGACCTGCTCGGCAACCTCGCACAGACCTTGCTGTTCGGGCTGTGGGTCGGTTTCCTCGGTTCGTTCGCGGTCCTCCTGGTTGCTCGCACCGAGGCCGCAGCGATGGGTGTGTTGGCCGTGATCGGCGCGGCGATCCTCAGCGACATCGGGGGCTACGCCTTCGGCGTGGCGCTGGGGCGACGCAAGGTCGCGCCGACGGTCAGCCCCAACAAGACCTGGGAGGGGCTGATCGGTGGCCTGGCCCTGGCCACGGTGGTGGCCGCGGTCGTGCTCCCACTCCTCGATCCCGCCTTCACGGCGACGACCGGGGCGGTCATCGGAGCGGCCTGCGGGCTGGCGGCGTTCTTCGGCGACCTGTTGGAATCGGCCATCAAGCGTGACCTCGGGGTCAAGGATCTGGGAGGGCTGCTCCCGGGGCACGGTGGTGTCCTGGATCGGGTCGATGGGATCCTCTTCGCGCTGCCCGTGGGCTACTTCCTTCTCGAGTTGCTGTACTGACCGCGGCCGAACGTGCCCGGAGGCTCCTGGCCGACCGACCGTCAGCCTGGTCGTTGGCCACGGGTGAGCTGCCCTACCCTTGTTGACCGCGCCGTTGGACCGTCGAACGGCTCGACGAATGCCCTGACCACCCTCCAGGAACGCCGTGCCTGCTCAGACCGCGCCCGTCGATCCCTACGCGCTCACGCGCGAAGGGCTGGAGGAACTCGTCGCCGAACTCGGGGAGCCGCGCTACCGCGCCGATCAGGTCCACGGCTGGTTGGTGCGCGGGGTGGACGACCCCGACGAGATGACCGACCTACCCAAGGAGTTCCGTGCCACCCTGGGCGAGCGGTTCGCGCCGGCACGACCCGAACTGGTCGCACACCAGGTGGCCGACGACGGCCACACCCACAAGCTGCTGTTGCGCTTCCCGGACGGTGAAGCGATCGAGACCGTGCTCATGCTCTACCCCCGTCGTGCGACGGTCTGCATCTCCACCCAGGCAGGCTGCGCTCTCGGCTGCCCCTTCTGCGCGACCGGCCAGGCCGGGTTCCGGCGCCAGCTCACGGCGGGCGAGGTGGTGCGCCAAGTCGTCGTGGCCGATGCGGCCCTGCGATCCGGCGTCATAGACGAACAGGCCTTGCCCGACGGGGCCCCCGATCACGTCACCAACGTCGTCTACATGGGGATGGGAGAACCACTGGCCAACCTGCCGGTGACTCTCGCAAGTGTGAGGTGGCTCCACGATCCCGAGGGCTTCAACCTCTCGGCGCGCAGCATCACGGTCTCCACGGTCGGCCTGGTTCCGGGGATCCGCCGTCTTGCTGAGCTCGGGCTCCCGGTGACCCTTGCGGTCAGTCTCCACGCCGCGACCGACGATCTACGGGACGAGCTGGTCCCGATCAACGTCACCCACCCGCTTGCGGAGCTCGAGGAAGCGGTGCGTGACTACCGCCGTACGACCAACCGGCGTGTCTCCATCGAGTGGTGCCTGATCGGCGACGTCAACGACGACGATCGGCAGGCGGATGCCCTGGCCAGGATCGCCCGTCGTCTCCGCGCTCACGTCAACATCATCCCCATGAACCCCACGCCTGGTGTCCGCTGGAAGGAACCCTCCGCCACGCGGACGCGCGCGTTCGTCGAGCGTGTTGGCAACCGGGGTGTTGAGGTGACCTTGCGCGATACGCGGGGCCGTGATGCCGATGCGGCCTGTGGTCAGCTGCTCGCCAGCTACACCCTGGGAGCGGGGACCCGCTTGCCCGCTGCGGTCGGGGCAGCCGACCGGGTGACCGAGTTCGCTGCCGCATCGGGGTCCACCGAGTCCACCGAGGGCGACGAGGTGGCCGGTTGACCCGGCGCCGCGTGCTGGTGCTCGGCGCCACCGGGTCGATCGGGGTCCAGACCCTCGAGGTCCTGGAAGCGCACCCTGACCGCTTCGAGGTGGTTGGCCTGGCAGCTGGC
>SKNK01000427.1 GCA_007120565.1 Nitriliruptoraceae bacterium
AAGAAGGGCAGCAGTTGCCGGGTCAGGCGCCCGAAGGGCACCGACCGCGGCATCAGGTAGTTCTCGTGGGTGCCGTAGGCGGCACCCTTGCCGTCGGTGTTGTTCTTGTGGATGAGGACCCGACCGCCTTCCGGCAGCGTGTGTGCCGCCTGAGTTGCGGCGTCCTCGAGGATCCGCTCCCCCGCCTTGTCCCAGATCACCAGGTCTCGGGCGTTGGAGCACTCCGGTGAGGCGTACTCCGGGTGGGCGTGGTCGACGTAGAAGCGCGCACCGTTGGTCAACACCGTGTTCGCCAGCCCCAGATCGTCGTCCGGGAACGGCTCGTGTGGGTCGGGATGCTCGTAACCGCGAGCGTCCCGCAGCGGATGTTCATCGGTGTGGTCCCACCGCACGTCACGACGGCCGCTCCCCCGGTAGGCGCCAACCACCAGCGAAGAGGCCACGACCGGGTTCACCTCGGCGCCACCGGTCACGGTGATCCCGTACTCGGTCTCGACACCGACGAACTTCTTGCTGGCCACCCTGGGCCCTCTCGTCTCGGGACGGGCTAGCGGGACGGGCTACAGGTACTGGCCCGGGCTCAGGTTGTCGATCGCCCGGCCGCTGTGGTCATCCGAGCTGATCAGCGTCCGCACGTAGACGATCCGCTCACCCTTCTTCCCCGAGATGCGTGCCCAGTCGTCAGGGTTGGTCGTGTTCGGAAGGTCCTCGTTCTCCCGGAACTCCTCGCGGATCGCGGTGACCAGATCCTGGGTGGTCAGGCCGCGCTCCCCGGTCTCGATGAACCGCTTGATCGCGAGCTTCTTCGCCCGCGACACCACCGACTCGATCATCGCGCCCGAGTTGAAGTCCTTGAAGTACAGGACCTCCTTCTCGCTGTTGGCGTAGGTGACCTCGAGGAACTCGTTGTCCTCGTCCTCGGCGTACATCTTCTGCACCGTCTCGGAGATCATCGAGGCGACGGCCCCGGTGACATCGCCGTGGCGGGCGACCTCGTCCGCGTGGACGGGAAGCCGATCGTGGAGGTAGATGCGGAAGATCTCTGCGGCGGCGAGCTCACCCGGCCGGTCGACCTTGATCTTCACGTCGAGCCGCCCGGGACGCAGGATGGCCGGGTCGATCATGTCCTCACGGTTGGAGGCGCCGATCACCACCACGTCCTTCAAGGACTCGACCCCATCGATCTCCGCGAGCAGCTGGGGCACGATCGTGGTCTCGACGTCCGAGGAGACGCCGGACCCTCGGGTGCGGAACAGCGACTCCATCTCGTCGAAGAAGACGATCACGGGGAAGCCCTCGGCGGACTTCTCCCGGGCACGCTGGAAGATCAACCGGATCTGGCGCTCGGTCTCCCCGACGTACTTGTTGAGCAGCTCTGGGCCCTTGACGTTGAGGAAGTAACTCTTGACGTCGGTACGGCCCGTCTTGTCCTGGACGCGTTGCGCGAGCGAGTTGGCGACCGCCTTGGCGATCATCGTCTTGCCGCACCCGGGTGGGCCGTACAGCAGGATGCCCTTCGGTGGACGCAGCTCGTGCTCGACGAACAGGTCGGCGTGCAGGTACGGAAGCTCGACCGCGTCGCGGATCGCCTCGACCTGATCCTTGAGCCCACCGATCTGCTCGTAGGTGATGTCTGGCACCTCCTCGAGCACGAGCTGTTCGACATCAGCCTTGGGGATCCGCTCGGTCGCGGTGTTGGCGCGTACGTCGACCAGGACCGCGTCGCCGGCCTTCAGGGGCAGGTCGCGAAGGGGCTCCGCGAGGTGGACGATGCGCTCGTCATCGGTCTGCCCGAGGACCAGCGCCCGCCCATCGCCGAGCATCTCGGCGATGGTCATCAGCTCACCACGGTCCTGGAACCCACCGACGGCCACGATGTTCATGGACTCGTTGAGCCGGACCTCCTGGCCGGGCTGCAGCTCGTCGAGGGCGATGTCCGGTCCCAACGTCACCTCCAGCTTGCGCCCGGCGACGATCACCGTGACGGTCTCGCCGTCCTCGGATGCCGACAGGAAGGTGCCGTAACTCTGTGGTGGCGCAGCCAGACGCTCGGCTTCCTCACGCAGCGCCGCCAGTTGGTCTCGCGCGCTCTGGAGGGTCCCGGCGAGCTTCTCGTTCTGGCCGTGGGCCGCCTGCAGCTGGCTCTTGGTCTCGAGCAGCCGCTCCTCGAGGATGCGGATGCGGGCCGGTGCGCCTTCGAGGCGTCGGCGGAGGAGCTCGACCTCCTCGCGCAGCACCTTGAGTTCTGCGGCCAGCTCGTCGGGGTCCCCGGGATCCGCGTCGTAGCTGACCGGGGTGACCTCGGTCTCTTCGGTGAACCCCTCGAAGCCCTCCGGATCGTCGTCCTGAGGGTCACGTCGCTGGGGTGTCCTGGGGTTGTCGTGCACCACCCTGGGCTCCTCCCCTCGATGCGTCATCGACGCGCTGACGAGCGTACAGCACCCTCCCAGCACCTCAACGGCAGCCCGTACGCCACCGTGCACGACCCCGTGGCTCGATGTCCGAGCTCCGGCGGTTCACCCCTCGGTGCCCTCGGCTGCGGCCGGAGCGGAAGCCCGGGCGGAGGCGTTCCAATCGATCCGCCCACCCGTGTCGGCCTTACGCCGAGGGGGTGGCGGTCCTCCCTCCTCACGGCTCGGCACCCGACGTGCGGTGGTGAGGAACGCGGTGTGAGCGACCATCCGATGAGCGGGCCTGACCGCCAACCCGTCCAGATCCCAGGGACGCACCAACGTCTCGGTGGTGCGCACGCTGGTGAACCGGCCATCGTCCCACAACGTCTGATCGAAGCGCATGACCTGGGGAACGGTCGGGGTGTACGCCAGCACGATGCCACCTGGAGACAGGGCTTCGGCGGCGGCTGGCACCGCCGTCCACGGCTCGAGTAGATCGAGGATCACCCGGTGGGCAGAGCGCTCTGCGAGCCCTTCGGTCACGTCGCCAACCACCAACTCCCAGTTGTCCGGGTGCGCGCCGAGGAACCGCGTGACGTTGCGCTCTGCGACGGCCGCATGGTCCTCGCGCCACTCGAAGGACACGACCCGCCCGGTCGGTCCGACGGCGGCGAGCAGCGCCAGGGTCAAGGCGCCCGAACCCGCGCCCGCCTCCACCACGGTGCAGCCGGGGCGCACGTCGGCGCCCGAGACGATCATCGCCTGGTCCTTGGTGTAGATGACCTGCGCGCCCCGTTTCATCTTCAACACGAAGTCCTCGCGCGTTGGTCGCAGGACCGAGACCTCCATGTTGCGGTTGGTCCGGACCACCGTGCCCTCGACCACGCCGATCAACGCCTCGTGAGGGACGAGCCCGGCGTGGCTGTGCCACTCCCCTCCTGCTTCGAGAGTCACGAGGTACCGACGCTGCTTGCGGTCGGTCAGCACGACCAGTTCGCCCTCAGCCAGCGGGGCGTCGGTGCCCGGAAGCACCGGCCCCGTCGCGCGGCGGGTACCGACCGTGTCGTTCGCGCCAGCGGCGTCGTTCGTGGCTTCGGTCATACGGCCGTCCGATCGCCCAGGAGGGGAAGTACCTGCAGGATCCGTTCGCGCTGGCGGCAGAACGCGCACACCTCAGTGACGGTCGGCATGCCACAGTCTCGGCAGGCGACCACCTCGACGTCGTCGTCCTGTTCGGCCGGGGCGATACGTGCCTGACGGTCCAGGAACCCGAAGAGCAGTTGCGCCTTCACCCCGGGCGATCCCGCTTCGATCAGGTCCAGAGCCGCCTTGAGCTCGTGACCGCTGTTGCCGGCGACCAGGGGGCACTCTTCGACCACGTAGTCGATCCCACGCACGACGCAGTAGGCGGCCATCTCCCGCTCCGAGAGCCGGTAGACCGGCTTGCACTTGCGGGCCTGCATCCCCGGCTCGCCCGAGAGCACGGGACCCTGACGAGCCAGGAAGTCATCATGCCAGCGCAGCAGGTTGCCTAGGAGCGTGGCGGCCTCGTCGTCGAGGTTGTGCCCCGTGAGCAGCACGTCGTAGCCGTGTTCGACCGCCACTCGGTTGAACACGTAGCGCTTGGACAGGCCACAGACGCCGCAGGTGGATCGGCCGGCGGCGCTCGCACCCGAGGGGGTCGTGTAGCCGTAGGTCTCCGCGAGGTCGACGACGTGCAGGTGCGCCCCCCGCTGCTGCGCGAAGATCTCGCACACCTGTTGGCTGCGCGACGAGTAGCCCCCGATACCCAGCCCGACGTAGAGCCCGTCGACGTCGTAGCCCATCTCGAGCAAGGCATCCCAGAGCGCCAGCGAGTCCTTGCCACCCGAGACGGCGACCAGCAGGCGATCGCGGTAACGGAACATCCGTTCCCCGTGTGCCAGGCCGTGGCCGTGGTCGATGGCCTTGCGGATCTGGTTCTGGACGTGATCGACGAAGTGCTCCGCACACCAGGCGGCACGGTGGCGAGGCTCCTCGATGACCGGGGGCTTACGGCAGACGAGGCAGCCCGACGCCGCACCTCCCGAGATCACCGGCCGCACCTCCACCTCGGCGTCATCGGGGAGTTCGTGGTCGGCGGTGACCAGTTGCCCATCGTGGATGACCAGCGCCGTGTGCTCCGGCACGTCCAGCCGCGCCAGCACCTCGGCGACGGTCAGCGGGCCGTCGAGGTGGTGGGTTGCTTCGGGATTACGTGTGCGCACGATCACCGGGAGCTTGCTCCTCGTGTGTAGCAGGCAGGATCTGTCGCAGGCAGGAGCACGACGATCAGCGGTTGGCGGGCCCGATACTGGCCGGATCCTCGACGTCGTTGCCCACCTCGGCAGCTTCCGCGTCCAGGGTGCTGGGACCCGACGGTGCGGAGAAGCTCACGGCTTCCCCCGGTTCGAGGGTCACCTCACGACCACGGATCGTAACGACCAGCGACTCTCCTTCGGTCACCTCGAAGACCTCTTCCTGGTGGCTGAGTGAGACGCGCAGCTGTCGTCCATGGAACCGTAGCCCGAACGCCAGCCGCTGCCAGGGGCTCGGCAGACGAGGTTCGAACCTCAGGTGGCCGTCGAAGTCGCTCAGGCCGCCGAAGCCGTAGATCAGCGCCATCCACACGCCACCGGTGGACGCGATGTGGACCCCGTCGACGACGTTGCCGGCCACGTCGGCCAGGTCCATCAACAGGGCGTACTGGAAGTACTCGAGGGCCTTGTCCTCGTACCCGATCTCGGCGGCGAGGATCGACTGCACACAGGCGGACAGGGAGGAGTCACCGGTGGTCAGCGGGTCGTAGTAGTCGAAGTTGCGTCGCTTCTGCTCCAGGGAGAACTGGTCGCCGAGCAGGACCATCGCCAGTACCACGTCCGCCT
>SKNK01000439.1 GCA_007120565.1 Nitriliruptoraceae bacterium
CGGGCGCTGCGGGCGTGGCTGTACCGCGCGGCCCGCAACAACCTCAACGACTGGGCCAAGCGCGCCGATCGGCGCAGCGACAACCAGCTGACCGACCGGCACGCCGATGCACTGCTCGACGAGGCACGGGACCCCGCCGACCGTGCCATCGAGACGATCGTTGACCCGCGGCTCGTCGCGGCGCTCCGCGAGCTCACGCCTGAGCAGCGCGAGGTGATCGAGCTGCGCCTGGTCGCCGAACTGTCACTCGCGCAGGTCGCCGAGATCACCGGACGGACGATCGGAGCGGTCAAGCTCCTGCAGCACCGCGCGGTGAGACGCCTCGCCAAGCTGCTCGATCCGGGAGCTGCGGACCCGGTGACGCGGATCGATCGCACCGACCCGTAACCCCAGGGTGTCCTGGCTCGCCTGACAGGTAACGAGGCAGGAGACCGTGATGACCAGCGACCGTGATGACCGAAGCTTCCCGGACCCCGAGGAACTCGACGCGCAGATCGACGACGTGATCGCCGGTCGCCTTGACGCCGAGGCAGAGGGTGACCCGGACGAGGTGACCGAGACCCTGCAACACGTCCGTGCGCTGGCGGACGAACCGCTGCCGGAAGCCTCCCGCACTCGCGCCCTGCAACGGATCCGTACCCACCAGCCGGCCGACCGACGCCGTGCCCCGGTTGCCGGCGGACACCGCGGACATCGACAGGTACGTCGCGGCGGGGCACGCCGGCGACTGGTCTCGGTCACGGCTGGCGCGTTGGCCCTCATGATGTTGACGGCGGGTACGGCGGTTGCCGTGGCGCAGGATGCGGCTCCCGACGATGCCCTGTACGGGGTCAAGCGGGCCTCGGAACAGGCATGGCTGGTCATGCCAAGGGGGCAGGAGCGTGCCGCTGACGTGCACCTCGCGCTGGCGGAACGTCGCATCGAAGAGGCGCGGCGAGCACCGCAGCACGCGGAGCGCCTGGTCGCCGAGGGGGTCGAGAACGTCGAGGCCGCCGCGGACGAGCGGCCGGAAGAAGCGATCGAGAACTTCAAGCGACTCCTCGGCCTCACCGAGGGCGAGGCGCTTCCCGAGAACGCCTCTGATGCCGCCCGCGCCGCTCTGCACCGCAACTGCGTCCGGATCGCGGATCGTCACGAACTCGGATCCGGTCAGTGTGGTGACGCGCCCGACTTCCAGCACCCGGGACGTGGCCTCGGCCAGGACGGAGAGCACCCGGGACGCGGCCTCGGACAGGACGGCGAGCACCCGGGACGTGGCCTCGGACAGGATGGCGAGCACCCGGGTCGGGGCGAGGGCAGAGGTCTCGGTGATGGCGAGGGTCGCCCTGAGAACCCCGGCCGCGGTCTGGGGCCCTCGGGCAGCGACGGTCCCCGCGGTTGGGGAGAAGGAGGCCGCCCCGAGGGCGTGATCGGCCCACCCCCCGGCACCCCGGGCTACGAGCGCTACCAGGAACGCGGTGGCGACGAGCCGAGCTCCGAGGAGTAGCGGACCCCATCCACCAGAGGCCTACCCGACCCGTGGTTCGCCGTCCGACCCAGGTGAGCCATCCGTGTTCTGGCTCGGTCACGTTGCGGACAACCTCGTCGCGGTCAGTGTTGTGCCCGTGCCGCCTCGTAGGCCGCGATGACGTCGTCGACGGGGTGGGATCGGATCGACTCGGCGATGACCTCCAACGGCACCGCGTCGAGCCGGTTGAACCGCACGCAACTCTTGCCCATGTCGAGCTTCTTCCCGGTCGCCCGCCATCGCTCCGCGAAGTCCGCAGCTACCTGCTCATCGGCGTACACGCCCGTCAGGTACAGCGACACGTGGCGCTTCTGCGATGCCAGCGCGGCGTACATCAGCGGCTGGCCGTTGTAGGTGTCGGGGTAGCGCTCGAGGGGTACCTCGTAGGTGATCATGCCCCAGCGCACCTGTTCGGTGTAGCCAGGTGGCAGGTTGGTGACCACGGTGTCGCGCACGGCCTCGAGCAGTTCGCGCCGTTCGGGCTGTTGTTCATCGAGGTAGTCGGCGACGGTGGTGGCTTCACTGCTGGCCATGGGAGCCTCCCGGCTGGGCCTGGAACCCTCTGGGCGTGGAGTCCCCCAGGGTGCGGAGCACACGGGTCGGTGCTGGGCGCCTCGACGAGCCGGGTCGCGGCCGCGCTGCTGGGTCCTGTCTAACAGAACGATCCGGGGCGTGGTGGTCCGGTCGCCATCGTCGCGGCCGCTGCTACCGGCGACATCCGCCGGGGAACACGGCAGGAGTTGGCGAGGTTCGCCGAAGGAGGGGGCCAGGCTCGTCACTATCCTCGCTCGGGTCCGATTGACGTGCCGGTCTGTTCCGGCCCTCGAGCGCCCGCGATGAGGTGGCCATGCGACGCATCCGGATCGGCATCGACACCGGCGGCACCTTCACCGACGTCGTGGCCTTCGACGAGGCGTCGGGGCGGCTCACGACGACCAAGACGCCCTCGACGCCGGCGGACCCGTCCGTCGGGTTCATGGCCGGCGTCGACAAGGTGCTCGGCATCGTCGCCGACGAAGCGCCGGCCGACGACAGCGTGGTGTCCGGCGAGGACGTGGCTGCGGTCAGCCACGGCACCACGGTGGCGACCAACGCGTTGCTCGAGGACGAGATCCCGCGCATGGGGTTGATCACCACGGCCGGGTACCGCTACGTGCTGGAGATCGCCCGACAGTCCGTGCCGGACGGGTACGGGAACAGCTACTTCTGGGTCAAGCCCAGCCGTCTGGTCCCCGTCGACCTCGTCAAGGAGGTCGAGGGGCGCCTCGACGTCACCGGCGCCGAGGTGCGGCCCTTCGATGAGGAACAGGCGGTCGCCGCCGCCCGCTGGTACCGCGAGCACGGTGTTGACACGATCGGGGTCTGCTTCCTGCACAGCTACGCCAACGACACCCACGAGCGCGCGATGCTCGAGGTCCTGCTCCGCGAGCATCCGGACGCCGTCGTGTCGATCTCCAGCGAGGTCCTGCGCGAGTACCGCGAGTACGAACGCACCGTCACCACGCTGGTGGATGCTGCCGTCAAGCCCAAGGTCACTCGCTACATCCGCGGCATCGCCGAACGCCTCAACGCCTACACGACCGGCGAGGGCCAAGCTGCCTCCGACATCCCCTTCTACGTCATGAAGTCCAACGGCGGGGTGCTCTCTGCCGCCGAGGTGGTCCACCAACCCATCACCACGGTCCTGTCCGGCCCGGCCGCCGGCGCCCTCGGCGCGGCCCTGGTGTCCGGTGAGGCGGGGTTCGACCGGGTCCTGACCCTGGACGGCGGCGGTACCTCCACCGACGTCTCGGTCGTTCTCGACGGCGACCCCACCCTGACCACCGAAGGGTCGGTCGGCCGCTTCCCCTCCAAGATCCCCATGATCGACGTGGTGACGGTCGGTGCCGGCGGAGGCTCGATCGCTTGGATCAGCCCGGAGGGCAACCTCAAGGTCGGCCCGCGCAGCGCTGGCGCTGATCCCGGACCGATCTGTTACGGCCAGGGCGGCACCGAACCCACCGTCACCGACGCCCACGTCTTCCTCGGTCGCATCCCCCCGCACCTGCTGGGCGGCGAGATCCCCCTGGACGCCGAGGCAGCACGTGCCGGGATCGAACGCCTGGCCGGCGACCTCGGCCTGTCCCCGCTCGGTGCCGCTCGAGGCATCCTGGAGATCTCGGCCTGGAACCAGGCCAACGCGATCCGCCAGATCACGGTCAAGCGCGGCCTGGACGTCCGACGGTTCGCGATGGCGGCCTTCGGCGGTTCCGGGCCACTGTTGATCTGCCGCCTGATCGACATCCTCGGGGTCGAGGCGGTCGTCGTGCCGCTCAATCCGGGCAACCTCTCGGCGTTCGGCCTGCTGACCGTCGACGTCAAGAACGACTACGTCCAGACCCACGTGGTCAAGGACGCCGAGGTAGACCGCGATGAGCTCACCGCCGTCTACGCCACCCTGGAGTCCAAGGCCGCCGACGCGCTCGACCGTGAAGGCTTCGACCGCGGCGACCGTCGGTTCGTCCGTACCGCCGACCTGCGGTACGACGGCCAGGCCTACGAGGTGCGGGTCCCCGCCCCCGACGGGCCGATCGATGCCGACTTCCAGCGCGCCGTCGTCGACGCCTTCCACGACGAACATGAACGCCTCTACGGCTACTGCTACCGCCAGGACGTCTCCCACGGTGGACATCAGCACCCTGTGGAGTGGGTGAACCTACGCGTGAGTGGCATCGGCCCGATCCGGCGTCCGCAGCTGCAGCGCCTGGAGCACGGCGACGGCGACCCCGCCGAGGCGCGGTCGGGGACCCGACGGGTCGCCTTCGACGCCGACCCGGTGGATACCCCCATCTACGTCCGTGAACGTCTCCGTGCCGACGATGTCATCGAGGGCCCGGCCATCGTCGAGGAGTTCGGCTCGACGATCCCGATCCACCCGGGGTTCGTCGCCCGCGTCGACGAGCTCGCCAACCTCGTCGTCACCCGCGACGACGTCGAGGAGGGCCGTGCCGACCTCGGCGCGCAGGCCGTGGCCGATCCCGTCGGGGCGGCGGTACGTGCTGCCTCGAGGTCGGGGGTGGCGCAGGGCGAGGCACCATCCGAGGCCCCGGAACGTGCTGCCTCGACGTCAACGGAGGTGTGGTGATGACCCAGGTGCCAACGTTGACCGGAGGCACGTTGGAAGCCATCGATCCGATCGTGCTGGAGATCGTGCAGGGCACCCTCGCGTCGATCGAGAAGGAGGTCGAGGACGCGATCGGACGGACGTCGCGTTCGCCGATGATCCGCGACGCCCACGACTACCGGGCCGGGATCTACGACCGGGTGATGCGCAAGCTCACCGGGCGGTCCTACTCCGCGCTGGTCCAGCCCGTCGTGCGCGACTTCCCGCTGGAGACGATGCGGCCCGGCGACGTGTTCTTCCACAACGATGTCTACCTCTCCGAGGGCGGCATCGGTCACCTGCCGGACCTGTGCGTGACCGTGCCCGTGTTCGGACCGAAGGCCGGGGCCATGCCGAGCGACGAGGCGACGGGGGTGGCTGGGTACGCCGAAGCGGACCTCGAGGTGGTGGCGTTCGTGCAGGCGTTCGGCCACCACGACGACATCGGCGGGTGCGTGCCCGGGTCGATGCCCTCCGGCGCGACCAGTGTGTTCGAGGAAGGGCTGATGGTCCCTCCGATCCGCCTCTGGGATCGGGGGGTGCCCAACGAAGCCGCGATCCGGATCATGACCCGCAACTCGCGGATGCCGGAGTCCTTGGCCGGCGACCTCGATGCGGAGTGTTCGGCGTGCCTGATGGGGGCGC
>SKNK01000340.1 GCA_007120565.1 Nitriliruptoraceae bacterium
CATACACGCCCAGTAGGAGCACTCGCCACCGACGAGTTCGTTCTCGATCAGCACCACCTCCAGGCCGTGCTCCCTGGCGTACGCGGCCGCGTTCTCCCCCGCTGGCCCGCCACCGATCACGATCACGTCGAACTCGTCGTTCATCCGGACTCCTGTGGTTGTTCGTCTCCAGCGTCAACCCCCGTCGACGCGGGAAACATCCCTTCCGTCCGGGAGCGGTGGTTCGACCGCCGCCGGGGCTGCGCGTGGACACACGCGAACGTTGGCCGCACACGAGGGCTGCGCCGCACCGGCGGGCACCCGGCGACGGTCGAACGCGGTCACTCGCCGGCGGGGAACACGGCGAACTGCAGGTCACTGCACTCGCCGGGGTCGAGCACATGCGTCGCTCCCGGGTCCAGGAAGTCCTCGCAACCGCCAGCGAAGGTTCCGCGTTGCTCGTCGATCTGACCGGGGATCCGCGGCCCGTGACTACGTACGACGAGGTGGACCTCCGCCCCGGACGGGTTGGTGAGCCCGTGATCCTCGCCTTCGAGCCCGTCGACAGCGTCCACGAAGAAGTCGATGCAGCTGTCCCTCGTCTCGCCGACGGCCAACCGGTCGATGAACCGAGCTTGGCCGTTCCCCCCAACGATGCTGCCCTCGGCGTACACGCACGAGGGTCCCACGCCGGTAGGACCGTCGGGACCGTCGAACAGGTCGGCTTCACCACACCCGTCGCCTGCGCACTTCTCCGGGTGGTTGAAGATCACCCACCACAGGGTGACCACGTGACCATGATCGAGGTCGCGCGTGTCGGTGCGGGTGTGCAGCGAGTCGGCTCCACGAACCAGCCGTGCGGTGGCATCAACGACCGGTTCGCTGTCGGCGAAGGTGTAGAGGTCGGTGCTCTGTTGTCCGGGTGGCCCGCTGGCCCCCGCGGTTGCGGTGAGCCCGAGCGCGAGCCCCAGCACGAGCAAGGTGACGACGATCGACCTCACGTGGGAGGGCGTTGGCGCGGGTCCCTGAAGCTCGGTACGGCGCGGGGTTCTGGCAAGGTGGGCGTACATGTTCGACTCCTTCGCGGTTCGGTTGGCTCGGTTCCGGGCGACCCGACACCGCAGCCATCGACCGGTCCGAGGCATCGAGCCACCACACGACGACGTGTACGGGAGCCGGTTGCAGCGCGGTTGCCGCGCTCTTGCAGCAACCCGCAACCGAGCCACGTACCGCGACGAACGGCCCCGCCCCGAGGCCGTCAGCTAGCGGAACCCGACGGCTTCACCCGCTGCGTACCGACGCGCCTACCAGCGAGGCGGCCACATCGTGTGTCGCCGCCCCGCGGGATCGCCTACCGGATCTGTCCTACCGATCGCTGAGGACCGAGGAGTCCTGGCTCGTCCCTACCGGAACCCGCCCCTGGAGCCCGGCGAAGACCAGGCCAAGGACCAGCCCGTAGGCGAGGTGACCCACCAGGCTCATGATCTGGTCTTCACCGATCGAGGGGAAGGGGCCCATGCCCATCATCAGCGGCATCAGCAACAGCGGCCCGAGCACCCACCAGATCGCGCCGTACACGAGTCCGAGACCCGCATGCGCTCCCACTCCAGAGCGCAGTGCGCCCAACGTCAGTGCGTACCCGATACCGATCGCCACGGAGATGACCAGGTGGACTGCCCAGCCTGCTCCGGCGCCCTCGGCGTCAACGAGCCCAGCAACCATGCCGAGCATCCCCATCGCATGCATCATCGCGCCGAACACGATGCCTCCAGCGATGCCTCCCACGATCCCAGCGATGATCTTCGCACCCATGTCTGCTCCTTGGTCAGGGGTGTATCTCGGGAACACGCGAGCCAGGGGTCGGATTCCACCCATCCCTGATGACGTCACGAGCCCAGGAGTTTGGGGCTAGCCCTCTCGGCGGAAACGAGATCGCAGGGATACTGGCGCCCACCATCGGGCAGCCTCGGCGTCACCGACGCCTCGATATCGTCGTGGGGCCGACGAGAGCAAGGGATCCGGGTGCGACACGATCGCCGGACGCTCTTCGCGGTCACACTCACCGCCCTGATGTTGGTCGCGTGCTCGGGTGCCGATCCGAGCGCTGGCCGTGCCGAGCCGGATCCGGATGACGCCGACCTGGGCGAACCGGACGATCCCGCCGAGCAGCGGTTCCCCGACGTGCTTGACGCGCAACTCGAGGCGACCGGCGACACCTGGCGGCTGTCCGCGACGTTGTCCTCGCCATACGACACGCCAGAGCGCTATGCCGATGCGTTCCGCGCGCTGGCCCCGAACGGGGAGGAACTGGGGGTCCGGGTGCTGCTGCACGACCATGCCAACGAGCAGCCCTTCACTCGATCGCTGACCGGGCTGGAGATCCCCGACGACGTGGACACCGTCATCGTCGAGGGCCGCGATCTGGAGTACGGCTGGGGCGGAGACACGGTCGCTCTCGAGGTGCCACGGGAGCAGGGCTGACCGCGTCGACGCCCATCGTGCCAGTCGGTCAACTCCCCACCCGCCAGCAACCCTAAGGGCCAGAAGCTGCCTCCAACGGCGAGGATCGCGCCGACGAGGATGGCAACCTTCGGGCCTCACCTCGGACGGACGGCAGCATCGCGCGGCAGTCCGCAGCAGTAACCTGCGGTCGGCGGTCCGTCCGATCGTGCCGCAGAGAGGTCCGGGTGTCCGGAGAACCGAGCGACCCGACGGAGCCTATGCGTCCGGACTCCGGCGATGCGAACCGCCAGGGGCGGCCCGACGCAGCCACAGGCGACGATCCTGCCTCCGCCGACGCCACCGAGGTGATGGACGCGGTTGAGCCGCAGGGTCCGATCCCGCTCCGCGGCGACGTGATCGACGACGCGACCGGCCAGCCCATCGCGGACGCAGCCGTCCGTGTCACGGATGCCTCGGGCGTCAGCGTGTCCACGGTGTCCACGGTCGCCGACGGTCGATTCGGCACGGCCCCGCTGCCAGCGGATCGCTACAACCTCGAGATCATCGCGACCGGGTACAGCACCGCTCGATCGGTGGTCGATCACCCCGGTGGCCGCGTCCACACCCGGCTCACGGCCGTCGCGCTCAGCGGACGTGTCTCCGCTGCCGACCTCGGACCATCGGATCCGTTCAGCGCCGAGGTCGAGGTCACGGATGCCCAAGGCCGGGTCGTGGCCCACTCCCGCACCGAGGTCAACGGCAGGTTCCAGGTAGCCGGTCTGCCGTCAACGGGCACGCTGACCCTCGTCGTCCGCGCCGACGCCTACTTCGTCGAGCGTCGGACGCTGCAACAGGATCAGCTCTCGTCGCCGGTGCACGTCGAACTGTTGCCGGCAGAGCTCGCCGGTCGGGTCGTCGCCGACGACAGCGACGAGCCCGTCATCGACGCTCGGGTACAGCTGCGCACGGTCGACGGCGATCTCGTCGGCCAGGCGGTGACCGACCCGCAGGGTCGGTTCCTGATCCCGCTCGCTGATCTTCCCCCGCCGTCGACAGCTCCGACGACCACTCACCGGCTGGAGGTCTCGAGTGCCGGGTTCACGACCGCGGAACTGGAGTTCGAACTCGACGACTCCCCGGTCGGTGAGCTCGAGGTGCGCCTCGCACCGGCACGTCGCTCGCCGTGGTTGTGGGCTGCGCTGGCCGTCGGTGCGCTTGCGCTGATCGCGCTGCTGTTCGCACTGCTGTCCGGTGACGATGTCGTCGTCCCCGACGTCATCGGCTTGAGCCTCGAGCAGGCGGCGGACGAACTCGAGGATGCCGATCTCGTGCTCGGCGAGGTCGAGACGGTCGAGGCCGGCGAGGGCGAGGAGCCCGGCACGGTCCTCGCCAGTCGCCCCGAGGCCGGCACGGAGGCCGAAGCAGGCGACCCGGTCGATCTGACCGCGGTGGCCGCGCCTGAGGTCGTCGAGGTACCACGGGTCATCGGGCGGCAGGAGTCCGATGCCTTGCGTCTGCTCGACGCGCTTGGATTCGACGTCATCGTCACCCGCGTCGATTCGGACGAGGATGCCGGCATCATCGTCGAACAGGAGCCGCCGGCGCGTACCGAGGTCGAGCGGGGCGCCACCGTCGAGGTCCAGGTCAGCCGTGGGCCGGCAGAGGTCGCACCCGAAGCTGAACCCGAACCGCCACCCGAAGCTGAGCCCGAACCCGAACCAGCGCCCGAAGCCGAACCCGTGCCCGAGGACGAGCCCGAGCCGGAGCCCGAGCCGGAGCCAGCACCCGAAGCCGAACCAGCACCCGAAGCCGAACCTGACCCGGATCCTCTGCCGGATCCCGGGGAGATCGGTGAAGGGATCAGCGAGGAGATCGGCGAAGAGATCGGCGAAGAGATCGAGGGCATCATGGAACGGATCGGGGACTTCTTCCGCGACCTGTTCGACCGGCTCTTCGGCGACTAAGCGCCTGCACCACGATCCCGACCTCGTCGGAGCCGAGGACCGGGACCTCACTCGACTCAGTGAAGTGTGGACCTGCCGCGAACGACGGTGTGCCGGCGGGCCCCGCGAGTACTCGCAGGGCCGCCGGCACCATCCGGCTGGACCGTCAGCGCCTGCCCCTGGCTGTGTCGGTCGGTGTGGCTGCCGGCTGCCGCCCCCCTGCTTCAGCGTGAGCGGGCGGGCCCTGACGCTCCTGGCTTGCGATGTGGGACAAGCACTGACCCTGGTTGCGGAAGCTCGGGTCCATCCACACCGTCCAGCCACCCTGCTTGCACTGGTCTCTCGTGCGCGGGACCAGGGTCGCGGGGCGCTGCCACGTCGGCTGCCCATCATCCATGTCGGCCAACCAGGACGCATGCCAGGCCAGCGCAGCGTTCCAGTTGATGGTGGTCTCGTTGGTCGACCACGAGTCGATGTGATCGATGTAGCAGAACTGCGGAGCGCAGCCCTGCAGGTTCGCCTGGGCCACCGGGTCCTGGATGCCCGAGTTCGCGCCGCCGGCGAGCTTTCCGTCGGGCGGCCGTGGCATCCGGTCGGTTAGCGAGTGCGCGTACCACCGGCTGTGCATGTTCTCGGCGTACTGGGTCCCGTACGCGGTCACGTACGACATGTTCAGCGCGTTGCGTCCGAGCACGTAGTCGATCGCTTCGATCGCACCGTCGAGGTAGCGCTGCTCGCCCGTCAGGTCGTACGCCACCGCGATGACCACGGCGTTGTTGATGACCTGGTGGGTCGAGCCCCACTGGTAGTGCTCGGGGCCGTAGGGGTGCCCGAAGGGCTGTTCGTCCTGGATCGCGAGGTACTGGTCGGCACCCTCGAGCACCCAGCCGATCACCTCGGCCCGGTTCGGGAGGTCGCTCGAGACGGTGG
>SKNK01000443.1 GCA_007120565.1 Nitriliruptoraceae bacterium
CCCGTGACGCCCTCGAGACCGTCCGAAGGGTCACCGCGCAGGGCCGCGAGATCCACGTACTGGTGGGGTTCGATGCCGTAGGTACGCCGGACCTCCTCGACGTCCTCGACGACCAGGTCGGCGAAGGTGGCCTTGGGGCGTAAGAGCCGGGCGCCCGGCGCGACGAGTGCGGTGAGATCGCGGTCGCTACTCAACAGGTCGCAGCGCCACCGCCGGTCGAGACAGCCGTCGACGGCGGCGGCCATGAGGTCATCGGCTTCGACCCCTTCCTGCTCCACGACGGTGAAGCCGCAGTCCGCGAGGTCGCCCCGGAGTCGTACCAGGCCCTCGCGCAGCTCCGGGTCGGTGTCGATGCGGTTCGCTTTGTACTCGGGATGGTCGAGCTTGCGCTGGTTCACCGGATGGTCGAAGCCGATCAGGATCCCGTCGTAGGGGCCGTAGGACCAGGTCGTCGCCAGCATCGACACGACGGCGCCGGTCACCGCATGCGGTCCAGACTGAGGGTCCTCGCGGGTCGAGTGGAACCCACGGTGGCCGAGCGAGTTCCCATCGACCGACAACAGGACCGGCGACCGCGAAGAGGTAGCGTGGCGCTCAGACACGGTGAGGGTCCTGGTTCGACGAGGGACCCCGACCGTAGCTGCTGACCTGCCTGGACCGTCTCGTGGCGTAGGTGGAGGACCTGACGTGACCCGAACTGACCCCTCGGAGGGGATCGCCCTCCGTTCGCTGGTGGCGGGGCCGCAGCCGCTGCTCGTGGCCTCCGTGGGCTACGACGGTCGCGCCGGGCAGTTGCGGACGGCCTTGGACGCGGCGGGACTGCAGCGGTTGGACAGCTTCCTCGGCAGCTCCTTGCCCCAGGGAGCCAAGGTTGGGTTCGTCGCGACCCAGGACGAGGTCCGGCTGGTCGACGAGCGCGACGACGCGCTACTGCGGGCGCCACGCGAGGGGTTCTCGTCGGAGTGGCTCGAAGCGGCGACGCGCCTACGGGGGACCATGTTCGTGGTGGCCGAGGGGATCGACCTGTCTCCGGAGATGCCGCTGGCCCAACTGGCCCGCCAGCTGGATGCGACGGCGCGTGACGACGGGTTGGTTGGCGCGATCGTCGGCGTGGTCGAAGAGCGGCCCAGCCTGCCCTTGCTGTTCTGAGCGCAGACCGCCGGGCGTGGCTGCAACCCACCTCGATGATCCGGTTCAGCCTGGTGGGGGTGCAACCGCGGGACTACGCCGTTGGATGAGCGCAACGGCGACACCGGCCAGCACCAGCGGTGCTCCGAGCCAGAAGCCTCCGGCCGGTAGCTCGCCGAGCACCAGCCAGGCGAGGATGCCCGCGCCCACCGGTTCGGAGAGGACGATGATCGCCACGGTGGTGGCCGAGACCGATGACAGCAGGGCGTTGAACACGGTGTGACCGAGCAGCTGTGGTCCAACGACGATGCCCAGAACGGCCACCCACGCGAGGGGCGCGAAGCCGCCCAACGGCGTGCCCGTCAGTAGGCAGACGGGGAGCAGGAAGGCTCCCGCCCAGGCGAACACCATCGCCGAGTAGGTGGTCGCCGGGATACGTCGCCGCGCGACGCGTCCGATCAGCAGGTACCCGGCGACGGTGATCGCTGCGCCAAGGGCTGCAGCATCCCCGAGCAGCGCCTGTGGGCCGAGCTCATGCCCGGTCAGGTCGCCAGCACCGATCGCGACCGCTCCCGCGATCGTGAGCCCCATCCCCACCCAGGTGCGTCGGGATGAACGTTCCTTCAGCAACCACCATCCTCCGAGAGCAACGAAGATCGGAGCGATCGTCGTCAACGTGACCGCGGAGGCGACGGTGGTCAGGGCCAGTGCGGCCTGGAACCCGGCGAAGTGTGCACCGAGGGCCAGGCCTGCGATCGCCAGACGGCGATGCTCCTGCGCGGTCGGTCGGACCCGATCGCGCCGCGCGGCCCGCCATCCCAGGGGAGCGAGGACCAACGCGCCGAGGGTCGTGCGCCAGAACGCGACCGCAAGCGCCGGCGCTCCTCCGGGTGTCGTTGCCTGGGTCACCCCGGGATCCTCGCCCATCGCCACCCGCGCCAGGATCGCCGAGGTGGAGACCGCGATCACCCCGACGGCGACACCGGTGAGGATGGCCGGACGTGACAGGGTGGTGGCGGTCACGCGTCGGCAAGCTCCTGATAGCGGTCGAGGACGCGCACGACGTAGAGCTGAGTCTCGACGATGTTGGGGATGCCCGGTCCAGCCGACTGCACCCGGTTCGGTCCAGCATTGTAGGCGGCGAGGGCCAGATCGATCGTGCCGAAGCGTTCCAGTTGGGTGCGCAGGTAGCGAGCCCCACCGTCGAGGTTCTGCACCGGATCCCAGGGGTCTACCCGCAGCCCGGCTGCGGTGCCCGGCATCAGCTGGGCCAGTCCGATCGCGCCGGCGTGGGAGACGACCGTCGGCGAGAAGTTGGACTCGGTCCACACGACGGCAGCGAGCAGGCGCCCGTCGATGCCGCGGTTGGCGGCGACCGCATCGATCGTTGCGGCCCAGCTCCGGCCGCGAGCCGGTAGCTGGTCGCTCCACACGGGAGTTGGGCGGTCGAGGTCGAGGTTGAGCTCTGCCGGAACCAAGACGCGTGAAGCATCGAGCTGCAGCTCGGCGATCTGCTGGGACAGTCGGGTGACCAGCGCTTCGCGGAGCTCGGCGTCAGCCTCGAGTTCGGCGATGACCGCAGCGTGTTCCGCAAGTTCGGCCTGCAGCTGCTCTACGGCGCGACGCTGGTCCTGGACCAGGCGCTCCACCCGCCGTTGCTCCGCGTTGGTGCGGTTGGCAGCGGCGACCGCGGTTCGGCGGGCACGCACGACCTCCTCGCGGCCGTCGACGACCTCCCGTGTCAGCTCCGCAGCAAGGGTGACCATGTCGCGATCGTGGTCGACGATCCGTGCAACCGACTCGAGGGTCACGGCGACATCGTGCCAGTCGTTCGACGCGGTCATCCCGCGGAGCAAGGCCGCTTCCGCGTGGAAGGGGCCGTGCTTGTGCAGCTGGACGGCGCGCGCTTGTAGGCGTTCACGGGCGTCGCTGTGGTCCCCGACGTGGTCGTCGAGGAGAGCGTTGGCCTCCTGCGCTGCGGCGGTCGCCCTCCGTTCCTCGGCAGCGGCTTCATCGCGCGCCGCTTCCGCCTGAGCCAGTTGCCCCTCGACCTGTGCCAGGTGGGATCCGGCGCGCTCGACCCGCTGCACCGCGTCGCGGATCGCCACCTCGGCGCGCTGCAGGTCTGCCTCGATCCTGGCCAGGTCCTGTTCCGCTTCCGAGAGCTGTTCGCGCAGCTGTGGGAGCTCGGCTGGGGTAGCTGCCGCGGCCGATGGCAGCAGCAGACAGGCCATCAGGACGACGGCTAGCAGGCGACGAGAAGGTGTGGACATGGGGAGCGGGTCCGCTCAGACCTCGAGTTCGACGGTCAGCTCGAGCCAGGCGTCTTCGGTCTGGCTGAGTTCTTCATCGACCATCGTGAGCTCCTGCTGTAGCTCGCGCAGTGACTCCGGCTCGCTGGCGGCGTCGACCATGGCCGCGTGGAGCTCCTTGCGACGATCGTCGAGCTGCTTGATCCGTCGCTCCAGCGACCGCACGCGCTTGCGGGCTTGCTGGCGCTCCTGGTTGTCCTGTGCGGAACGTGTTGGAGCACCGTTGGCCGCCGATGGCACGCGGTGCTGCGACCCACTCCCGCTATCTCGGCGCGGCCGGTTCTCCCGGTACGACTCGAGATCGAGGTGCTCGGTGAGCCGACCATCCTCGACCGCGATCGTGCGGTCGGTCAGCCGGTCCAGGACGAACCGGTCGTGCGAGGCGACGATCAGGGTCCCCGCGAAGCCGTCGAGGTGGTCCTCGAGGGTCGTCAGGGTGTCCAGGTCCAGGTCGTTGGTCGGTTCGTCGAGGAGCAGGACGTTGGGTGCGGCGACCAGCAGGTGCAGGAGCGCGACCCGACGTCGCTCGCCGCCGGAGAGCAGGCCGATCGGGGTGCGTTGGGTCCGTCCATCGAAGCCGAACCGCTCGGCCAGTCTTCCTGCCGGGATGTGTTCGCCGTTGGCGAGCGGGACGTGAGGGGCGATCTCCAACACCGAGTCCAACACGGTGGTCTCCAGGGGGAGACCCGCCCCCGCCTGCTGCTCGTAGAAGCCCAGCTCGACGGTTTGGCCGACGGTCACGGTCCCGGTCTCGACCGGAAGTCGACCGGCGAGGACGAGCAGCAGGGTGGTCTTGCCGGCACCGTTGGGGCCGACGATGCCGACCCGCTCACCCGGGCCGATGCCGAGATCCACGTGGTCGAGTACCCGCGTGTCACCCCGGGTGACCGTCACGTCGTCTACCTCGAAGACCTTGTTGCCCAGCCGCCGACGCCCCGTACCGAGTTCGAGCGGTCGTGCCTCGGCATCGCCGCTGGCCGCATCACGCAGTGCCTCGGCCTGTTCCACCCGGAACTTGGGCTTGGATGAGCGGGCCTTCGGGCGGCGCCGCAACCAGGCGACCTCCTTCTTCAGGAGGTTGCGGGCCCGCAACGTCGTGCTCTCGCGTTGAGCAGCGCGTTCGGCCCTTGCCTCGAGCAGCGAGGAGTACGCCCCCTCGTGCCACCAGGCCTCGGCGGGTTCGCCTGGGGCGACCGGTGCCATATCGAGCATCCGGTTGGCCAGCCGCTCCAGCAGGTAGCGGTCGTGGGTGACCAGAAGCAGCCCGCACGCGCGGCGGCGCAGGTCCGCTTCCAACCAGTCGATCGTGTCGACGTCGAGGTGGTTGGTCGGCTCGTCGAGGATCAGCAGATCGGCCGGGGTGAGCAGGGTGCGGGCCAGCGCGACGCGACGGCGTTGCCCTCCCGACATCTCGTCGGTCGGATGGTCCGGGTCGATGCCAAGCCGGTCGAGGAGCGCGCTGGCCTCGTGATCCTGCGCGGTCGCGTCTGCTGCGGTGACCGCCTCGCGGGCCACCGCGCCACCGAAGGACGCGTCCTGGGACAGGTAGGCCACCCGCAACCCCGAGCGGGAGACCACCTCGCCCCCATCGGGTTCCCGGTCACCGGCGATGATCCGCAGCAGGGTGGTCTTGCCCACGCCGTTCGGACCGACGACCGCGACGCGGTTGTCGGAGGTCAGGCCGAAGGCCACGTCGGAGAACAGGGTCCGACCGTCGACCTCGGCGCTGAGTCGGTCAGCGGAGAGTAGATGCATGATGCGGCAGCGTACGGGGCCTGCGGGGGAGTCCGGTTCGCGGCGGTAGCCTGCAGGTATGGACGCGGTGGTCGCTGGGCCGCCGCCTTCCCCCTC
>SKNK01000418.1 GCA_007120565.1 Nitriliruptoraceae bacterium
GATGCATCCACTCGATCGAGTCGGCGTACACGTTGGGGGTGGCCATCTCGACCGTCGCCGGCAGGTTGAGCACGATCGGGCGGTCAACGGACGGCTCGATGACCTCCATGACCGCACCGCAGACCTCCACGCCGAAGTCCAGTTCCGTGCCGGTGTAGGACTCCGGCGAGTACTGCCAGTGGATGTCGGTGTCGGGGGTGAGCACGTCGGCGTACTTCATCGCCGTCCTGGCACCGCTGACGGCGATGTCGCGGATCCCCGCACGGTCGAGCCCGAACACGACGCGGCGTTGGGTCACCGACGTCGAGTTGTAGAAGTGCACCATCGCCCGATCGGCGCCGACCAACGACTCGAAGGTGCGTCCGATGAGCTCGTCACGACACTGGGTGAGCACCTGGATGATCACGTCGTCGGGGATCAGGTCCCGGTCGATCAGGGTCCGCACGAAGTCGAAGTCGGTCTGACTGGCGGCAGGGAAGCCGACCTCGATCTCCTTGAAACCCAGGTCGACCAGCAGCTGGAACATCGTCAGCTTGCGGCTCTGGTCCATCGGGTCGATCAGCGCCTGGTTGCCGTCGCGCAGGTCGACAGCGGCCCAGCGCGGCGCGGCGTCGATACGGCGCGTCGGCCAGGTGCGGTCCGGCAACTCCACGGAGATCTGCTCGTGGTAGGGCCGGTAGCGGTGGATGGGAAGACCCGACGGTTGTGGCGTCGGGGCCCATACGGATGCGGAGGTGGGGTCGCTCACGGTGCGGACTCCTCGGTGTCGCTCGGTGTCGTCGATCTGGTCGATGTGGTGCGACCGGCATCGCGAGACCTCCGCGGCGAGGTGGCCGGTCTTACCCGACCTCACCGCGGCGACGAAGGAGCAGCAGTTCGTTCCGCATGCCGCGAGCATACGTGACATCCACCAGACATGCGCGCCGGGGGCTGGCGCTCCAACGAGCGAGCCTGTCCGTTCGGTAAGGACCGTCCATCTGTTCGGACGGTGGCCGGAGATCCTCGGGGTCGTCTCGGCGGGGCGGGTGGTGTCCTGCTGGCCGGGGTGTCGACCTTGCCGCATCCGCGAGCGGCTGCATGCTCCGGTCCTGCGACCTGGGAGGATCGCCATGTCCCCGGAGCGGATCGGCTTCGCGCTCCTGCTCATCGGTCCCCTGCTCCTGGTGGGCAAGGCGATCCGGCTGCAGGTACCTCTGGCCCAGAAGCTCTTCCTGCCGTCGTCGATCATCGCCGGACTTCTGGCGCTTCTCGTTGGGCCCGACCTGTTCGGGGTCGTGGCGGAGTGGCTCGGCACCGACCGTTTCCGGGAGGCTGGCCTGTTCGGCGAGGACGTCTTCGCCGTCTGGGAAGAGCTCCCCGGCCTGTTGATCTCCGTGGTGTTCGCCACCCTGTTCCTGGGTAGCCGTATCCCTCACGTGCGACAGATCGGCCGCATGGCGGGTCCACAGCTCTCGCTCGGGATCACGCTCGGAGCTGGCCAGTACGTCATCGGGATCCTGCTGGGCATCCTCGTCCTCGCGCCCGTCTTCGGGATGAACCCGATGGCCGGTGCCTTGATCGAGATCGGGTTCGAGGGAGGGCATGGAACCGCAGCCGGGCTCGGGGAGACCTTCGAGGAGCTGGGGTTCCCCGAGGGCGAGGACCTCGCCCTCGGCCTCGCCACTATCGGGATCCTCTCGGGTGTGTTGGTCGGCGTCGCGCTGATCAACTGGGCAGCGCGGACGGGGCGGAGTGAGCTCCTCGCGGAGGATGCGAAGGCGCCGGCCTCGACCCAGCGCGGCGTGTACGACAAGGAGGACCGTCGCGCCGCCGCGCAGCTCACGGTCCGTCCCGCGTCGATCGAGCCGCTCGCATTGCACGTCGGGATCGTGGTGCTAGCCGTGCTCCTCGGGCAGGCGGCCCTCTCCGGCTTGCAGGCACTCGAACAGGCCCTGTGGGTCGACACGGTGGAGCTCTTCGAACACGTGCCGCTCTTCCCCCTGGCCATGATCGGTGGGGTCGTCCTCCAGGTGCTGATCGACCGCTTCGACCCAACCGGCATCGTCGACCGAGGCATGATGCTGCGGATCCAGGGCCTCGCCTTGGACGTCCTGATCGTCACGGCACTCGCGACCCTGTCGCTCCAAGCGATCGTCGAGCACCTGGGGCCCTTCCTGATCCTCGCCGGCGCGGGGGTCGCCTGGAACGTCGCAGCGTTCCTGCTCTTCGCCCGCCGGATGATCCCGGAGTGGTGGTTCGAGCGCGGGATCGGGGACCTCGGTCAGTCGATGGGGGTGACCGCAACCGGGGTGTTGCTGATGCGGATCGCGGACTCCGAGAGTCGCACCCCCGCCCTGCCGGCCTTCGGCTACAAACAGCTCGGGTTCGAGCCCTTCCTCGGTGGTGGGCTGATCACCGCTGGGTCCCTCCCCCTGATCGCGCAGTTCGGCCCCGTCCCGTTCCTGATCGGGATGACGGTGCTGTTGGCCATCGCGCTGGTCGCCGGTCTCGGCTACTTCGGCCGCAAGGAAGCCGACCCCGCCCTGCTCGAGCTGCAGGAGACCTGAGTCTCGTCAGTGCTCCGAGCCCGTCGTCTCGTCCGTGCCGTCGCGGCGGTCGCGTCGGCGCCTCAGCCACTCTCCGATCGAGAACCAGCGGGTGATCGACAACAGGATCTGCGACGCCGGATCCGACCCTACGGCTGCCGGTGTCCAGTGCGGTTCGCCCCCCGCCAAGGGCGTACCCAGCTCCTCCTCGACGCGAGCAGCCCCCGTGCTCGTGGATGGGGAGTCCCGCCCTACCTGCCGATCCGGCTCTCCCTGCTTGGGGTCGCGCTCCACCGGCTCCCCGTGTTCGCCGTGCTGGGCACCCATGGGACTCCCTCCCGTCCGGTCGTCCCAGCCTAGGTACGGCGACGACGAACCGTTTCGAAGATCCGGCGGCGTCCCTTCCCTGCTCAGTGGGGCCTCATTGAACTGCCGGCCCGGATGAGCCCGGGCCGGCGTGAGGTAGCGGTGGCTCAGCGGCGCGGAACCGGCTCGAAGTCGCGTGCCGCGATGAAGGCCGGACGTCGCTCACCTGCGGCGTAGGGCGCCTCCAACGTGTTCTCGACCGAGTTGTAGACGAGGAAGACGTTGCTGCGCGGGAAGGGGGTGATGTTGCCCCCGGATCCGTGCATCACGTTGCTGTCGAAGAACACCACGGAACCGGCCGGCCCGACCATCTGCTTGATCTCACAGCGGTCCGCGAGCTCGCGCAGGCTGTCCTCGTCGGGGACACCGACCTCCTGTCGACGCAACGAGCTCTTGTAGTGATCCTCCGGGGTCTCCCCCATCGTGGTCACGAAGATGCGGTGCGACCCCGCCATCACCATGAGCGGACCGTTGTAGGGGTAGTTGTCGGTCAACGTGATCGACGCACTCACGGCGCGTGGGCGTGGCATGCCATCCTCGGCGTGCCACGTCTCGAAGTCCGAGTGCCACCAGAACCCCGCCCCGGCGAACCCGGGCTTGACGTTGATGCGGCTCTGATGCAGGTAGACGTCGCTGCCGAGCAACTGGCGTGCGGCATCGGCTACGCGCGGATCGGACGCCACCCGCCCGAAGAGACCATCGGAACGGTGCACCTCGAAGATGGAGCGAACCTCGTCGCTCTCGAGTTCGATCACGGCGCGTTCGTCGGCCCGGACCATGGGGTCGGCGATCATCCGATCGAGTCTGGCACGCAGTCGGGCCACCTCGTCACCGTCGAACAGGCTCTCGACGAGCAGTGCACCATCGCGATCGAAGGTCTTGACCTGCTCGGAGGTCAACGGTCCGACGTCAGCGGCGCCGTGGACGACCGGATCCTCGCGGTCGATCAGCTTCGGACGCTCGCTGGTCCGAGACGGGTACGGGTCATGTCGCCGTGTCTGTAGGACATCCGCCATACGGGTACCTCACTTCCTCTCGATGTTCATCCTCTCTGTTGTCCGGCCCTTCGACCGGTGGTCTCGGTCGTGCCCTCGGTGCTTGCGGAGCCGGTCACGCGGACCGTCCACATCGTGGATGTCGTCACGGGACCGATCCGCCTTCGCTCCGCGAGGACGGACAGGGTCCGTGCCGCAGTCAGGTGGGTGCCACCGATGGGTACCACTGACCACGACCGACGACAACGCCAGACCCGACATCCCGGACCTGGACCCGAGGGTCCGCCGCAGGCGTGCCGGGTCTGGCGTCGGGTGGCTCAGGCGACCGCGCTGGGGGCGGCGGTCCGCGAGGTCTGATCGGCGATCACATCTGCGACCGCCGTCGCGACGCGCTTGAGGCCCTCAGCGAGCTCATCGTTGCCGATCGTCAGCGCCGGGAGCAGCTTCAGGACCTCGTCGTTGGGTCCCGAGGTCTCCACGATCGCGCCGAGCTCGAAGGCGCGCTTGGCCGCAGCACTAGCGATCCCGGGAGCGCACTCGATGCCCTGGAGCAGGCCGCGTCCACGGCGCTCGAGCACGTGGTCGGGATACTCGGCGATGAGCTCGTCGAGCGCCCGCTCGACGATCCCCGCCTTGCGAGCGGTAGCGGTGGGGATGGTGTCGTCGGTCCAGCGATCCAGCGCCACCGTTGCGGTCACCATCGCGGGGTTGAACCCACGGAAGGTGCCGTTGTGCTCGCCCGGGTCGAAGACGTCGAGCTCGCGACGCATCAGCACCACCGCGAAGGGCAGCCCGAAGCCCGACAACGACTTGGACAGCGTCACCATGTCCGGCTCGATCCCCGCTTCCTCGAAGCTGAAGAAGTTGCCGGTCCGGCCACAGCCAGCCTGGATGTCGTCGACGATCATGAGCACGTCGTGCTTGGTGCACAGCGTGCGAAGATCGCGCAGCCACTCGTTCGAAGCGGTCGACAGCCCGCCCTCGGCTTGGACGGTCTCGACGATGACGGCGGCCGGCTTGTTGAACCCGCTGCCATCAT
Source organism: Nitriliruptoraceae bacterium (assembly GCA_007120565.1). Taxonomy (GTDB): domain Bacteria; phylum Actinomycetota; class Nitriliruptoria; order Nitriliruptorales; family Nitriliruptoraceae; genus CSSed11-175R1. Next base: position 4,926 of record SKNK01000418.1, read on the forward strand.
CGGCAAGCAGTGCGTCGAGGTAGGCGATCGTGTCGACGTCGTCGCCGAAGTAGCCGTCGTAGGGCACGTTGGTACCGGAGGTGAGCTCGACACCCGCACCGTCACGCTTCACCGCGTTGCCGGACACCGCCAGCGACCCGATCGTCATCCCGTGGAAGGCGTTGGTGAAGCCAACGACGCGCTCACGTCCGGTCACCTTGCGGGCCAGCTTCATCGCGGACTCGACGGCGTTGGTGCCGGTCGGGCCGGGGAACTGGACCTTCCAATCGAAGTTGCGCGGCTTGAGGATCACCTCATCGAACCGCTCGAGGAAACGCTCCTTGGCGACCGTGATCATGTCCAACCCGTGGACGATGCC
>SKNK01000249.1 GCA_007120565.1 Nitriliruptoraceae bacterium
CCCACGCGGTGGGAAGGGGAAGCCTGTCGGCGCCGGCTTCGTCGGGGTCACAGGCGCCTCACTTCCGGGGTGCCGAACAGGCCCTCGGCCCGCCACAGCAACACGGCCAGCATCAGCACGTACGGCGCGACCAGGTGAGCGTTGACGCCCAGCCCGGCGGGAGCAAGCGCGGCGGTGTACATCTCGATCGTCCCGACGATCAGGCCGCCGACGATCGCACCCTTGATCGAGTTGAGGCCGCCGATCACCACCGCGGGGATGGCGCGGAACGCGAACTCAGCACTCGCCGGTTGCAACAGCCGCGGGAAGGTGCCGACCATCGATCCGGCTAGGGCCGCCAGCAACCCGGCCAGCATCCACGCCATCAGCAACACCCGACGCACGGGTACGCCCGTTGCCGCAGCCGCCTCCTCATCCTCGGCAACGGCACGGAACCACAAGCCCCATCGTGATCGCTCGACCGCGAAGATCAACCCGACCACCACGACCGCACTGATGGCGATCACGTACAGGTGCGAGGAGAAGACGGAGACGCCGAACACCGCGCTGGTCTCCGCTCCCCACGGGGACTCCACCTCGATGCTCTCGACGGCCCAGGGCCGGTAGGCGCCGATCGCGCTGCGCAGCGCGATGTCGATACCGATGGTGGCGATGGCGACCGCCATCACCGGACGACCGGCGAGCGGACGCGCGACGGTGAGGTAGATCAAGAGCGAGACACCGGCCGCGACGACCGCCGCGACGAGGATGCCGGTGGCGTAGCCGAGTTCCCAGATGCGCGACGCCTGGAAGGTGACGTAGCCGCCCAGCAGCATCACCCCGACGTGCGAGAAGTTGAGCGCTCCGGACGCACGGAACACCACGACGAACCCGAGCGCGATCAGCGCGTAGATCGACCCGATCGCCAGAGAGCTCACGATGAGCGAGATGTGTCCGCTCACCCCTCGCCCTCCGAGACGCCCGATCGGCCCGTGCCGTACATGCTGTCGATCAGCTCGGAGTACCGCTCCGAGATCACGCTGCGACGGACCTTCTGCGTCGCGGTGAGTTCGTCGTCGTCCTGATCGAGTTCGCGTGGCAGCAGCCGGAACGCCTTGACCTGCTCGACCCGCGCGAGATCCTGGTTCGCCTCGTCGACCGCCCGGCCGATCAGTGCCACTACCTCGTCGCGGTCGGTCAGGTCGCGGAAGGTGGTGAAGGCGATGCCTTCGCGCTGCGCCCAGTTGGCGACGGTGTCGTGCTCGATCTGGATCAGCGCGGTGATGTAGCGGCGCCCGTCGCCGATGACGATCGCTTCCTTGATGTAGGGCGAGACCTTGAGCCGGTTCTCGATCTCGGACGGGGACAGGTTCTTGCCTCCGGCCGTGATGATGATGTCCTTCTTGCGGTCAGTGAGACGCAGGTGGCCGTCATCGCTGAACTCGCCGATGTCCCCGGTGTGCAACCACCCATCGGGATCGACCGTCTCGGCGGTCGCCTCCGGTTGGCCCCAGTAGCCGACGAACACGGTGTCGGCCCGGACGAGGATCTCACCGTCGTCGGCGATCCTCACCTCGACCCCGGACACCGGGCGTCCGACCGAACCGAGCTGCAGGTCGTCAGCGTCGTCCAGGGTGATCGTGCCTGTGGCCTCCGTCATACCGAAGGCTTCGATGACCGGCACCCCCAGGGTGTGGAGGAAGCGCAGGACCTCAGGAGCGACCGGCGCCCCGCCGGAGATGGCCACGCGTACCCGCGACATCCCCGTGTGCTTGCGCAGCGAGCGGGTCACCAGCACCCACAGCACGGCCCGCACGAGCCGTTCGTAGCCGAGGTAGCGGGTGGGGCGACGGGCCAGCCGGCGGGAGATCAGCCGATCCCCGATCCGGCGGGCCGCACGGTAGGCCGCGCGCTTGACCGGCGTGGCTTCGGCCACCCGATCCTCGATGCTGGAGAGCAGCTTCTCGTTGATCCGGGGAACCGCGAACAGCAGCGTTGGCCGCACCGCCCGCAGGTCGGCCTGGACGGTCTCGATGGACTCGGCGAAGTTCACCTTGGCCCCACAACCGAGCGGGGTGTACAGGCTCATCACCTGCTCGGCGACGTGGCAGAGCGGTAGGTAGGACAGCACCTCGTCGGCCGGGGTGACGCTGAGTTCCTCGGCTTGCAGGCGTATCGCGGCGACGATGTTGCGCCAGCTGAGCATCGCCCCCTTCGGTTTCCCGGTCGTGCCCGAGGTGTAGATCAGGACGGCAAGGTCGTCGGGATCCGCCGGCGTCTGCTGATCCCACCACTGTGGATCGTCAGCGAGCTGCCTGTCCCCGAGGGCTACGACGTCGTCGAAGTGCAGGATGCGCTCGTCGTTGGTGGTTGCGGACAGTGTCCCGCGGTGTTCCAGGACCACGACCGCGGTGAGGCTCGCCCGCTCATCGATCACCTCGAGCGCCTTGTCCAGCTGTTCCTGGTCCTCGGCGACCAGCACCTTCGCCGCTGAATCGTCCAACTGGTAGGCGAGCTCCGCCGCCGGGTTGGTCGGGTAGACACCGAAGGGCACCGCGCCGATCCCCTGCGCTCCCAGGCACGCGTAGAGCCACTCTGGGCGGTTCTCGGACTGGATCGCCACCCGATCACCTCGCTCGACTCCGAGCTGCGCGAGCCCGGCCCCGAAGCGGCGAGTGATATCGGCCCAGGCCCCGTAGGAGATCTCCTCCCACCGTCCACGACGCTTCACACGCAGCGCCACCGACGACGGCGCGATCTCCTCCCACCGCAACAGCAGCTGCGGCAAGGTCGGCATCCCGACCTCCCGCCCCTGTCGTCGCCAGCGGTCAGCGTCGTCCGTCGACGTCACCGACGCCCCCACCGAGGGCGCTACCTCGAGCTCTCCCAAGCTTCCCGCTCCCGATGACGCCCCGGCGTCATCTCGATCCTCGAGCCGCGGCGTTGCCCACCGCGTGGTCACCGTTCAGGATCTGATCGTGGCGTCCTCGACCAGAGGCGAACGGCCCGAAACTGTCCTACCGAAGATGATACTAGAGGCGAAGTCAGGTAATGTCCACGCCAGCCGGACTAGGGTTCTGGTTAGGACGTGAGAAGGTGGAGAGGGTGTCAGGAACCCCGGAAGCGACGGAAGTGCCTCGCGACGGTCGTCGTGGCCGTACGCGCTCGTCCCTGCTCGCTGCGGCCCACGCCTCCATCGCCGCCACCGGTGACCTCAGCCCCGAACGCGTGGCGCGTGACGCCGGCGTCTCGACCGCGACCTTCTACACCCACTTCGCCTCGAAGGACGAAGCCATCGCGGCGATCCTCGACGTGGCGCTCGCCGATGTGAACGGTCGCGGGACCCAGGTGCTCACGATCGAGCATCTGCTCGACCACGGGCTCGAGACCACCATCCGTGACGCGCTGACCGGTGGGGTCGCCGGCTTCCGTGAACAGCACCGGGTGTTCCGCCTCGCGCTGTCACGCCTGCCGCATGCCCGCAGCATCCGTGACGTCTACCGCCGGCACGAACAGGACGCCCACGCGACGTTGCGGCGGTTCCTGGAACTGGCGACCGCCGCGGATCAGATCCGCACCGGAGACCTCGATGCGATGACCGCCGTGCTGCTGGTGACGCTGCAGGGGCTCAACAACCCCCTGCTGCGACGTCCGGAAGGCGAAGAGCTACTCGACGAACTGACGAGGCAGGTGACCGGATGGCTGAGGCCGACCACCCCGTGACACCCGCACCCGACCCTTCCGGCGGACCGTCGGCCACGGGCACGGCGCCCGCACCGGCGCTGCTCGAGCTCACCGGGGTCGAGGTGACCTACCAGAACGTGATCCATGCCCTGCGAGGGATCACCATCCGGGTGGAGGACGGCGCCATCGTGGCCATCCTCGGGCCGAACGGGGCGGGCAAGACCACCGCCCTACGAGCGCTCACGGGTCTGCTCGACTTCCACCAGGGCGACATCGTCAAGGGCAGCATCCGATTCGATGGGCACGACCTCACCTCCCTCGCGCCAGCCCGTATCGTCGGTCTTGGCGTCGCGCAGGTCATGGAGGGTCGCCGCATCTTCGCCACGATGACCGTGGAGGAGAACCTGCGTGCCGCCGGGTTCGGGGATGCCGATGCCCTCGACGAGGTGATGTCCCGGTTCCCGCGGCTGGCCGAACGGCGTCGTCAGCTGGCGGGGTTCCTCTCGGGTGGCGAGCAACAGATGCTGGCGATCGGGCGCGCCCTCATGACCCGGCCACGGTTGCTGGTGCTCGACGAACCGTCCCTGGGCCTGGCACCCCTGCTGGTCGCCTCGATCGCCGAAGCCATCTCCGACATCCGGGACACCGGCACCACCGTCCTGCTCGTCGAGCAGAACACCGCGGTAGCACTCGACCTGGCCGACCACGGCTACGTGATCGAGAACGGCCGGGTCGTCATGGACGCAGACAGCCGGACCCTGCGGGAGGATCCCGACATCATGGAGTTCTACCTGGGCCGCAAGGAAGGGGGTGAGCGTCATCACTACGCCGACGTCAAGCACTACCGCCGCCGCAAGCGCTGGCTCTCCTGAGGCCGAGCCAACGATGACCGACCCCCTGTTGGAGGTGGAGCGCCTCAGCTTGGGTTTCGCGGGGCTGAAGGCGCTGGACGAGGTCTCGATCGCGGTCCGTCCGGGCGAGTTGTTGGCGGTGATCGGCCCGAACGGGGCGGGCAAGTCCTCGTTGTTCAACTGCATCAGCGGCGTCTACCGCCCTCAGATGGGGACGATCCGCCTGGACGGTGCGCCGATCGATGCGCTCAAACCCCACGAGCGCACCGGTCTGGGCATCGCGCGCACCTTCCAGGAACTCGCCCTCTTCGAACACCAGTCGGTACTCGACAACCTGATGACGGGCCGCAACGTCCGGATGAAGCACCACGCCCTGGCTGACATGCTGCGGCTCGGTCCCGCGCTGCGTCAGGAGCTCGAGGCCAGGAGCGTCGTCGAGGACGTGATCGACTTCCTCGACCTCGCCCATGTCCGGCACCATCCTGTCGGCGCGCTGCCCTACGGCTGGCGCAAGCGCGTCGTGCTGGGGCGGGCGCTGTGCTCTGAGCCCCGGGTGTTGCTCCTCGACGAACCCGTCGCGGGCATGAACCAGGAGGAGACCGAGGACATCGCCCGCTACCTGTTGGACCTCAAGGAGGAGCGGGGGCTGACCCAGGTGCTGGTCGAACACAACCTCGGCGTGGTGCTCGATATCGCGGACCGCATCGTCGTGCTCAACTTCGGTCGGGTCATCGCCGACGGCACCCCCGACGAGGTGGCTGATGACCC
>SKNK01000097.1 GCA_007120565.1 Nitriliruptoraceae bacterium
GGTGAGCCGCGATCCGACGGGCCCTCTCGGCGACCTCCAGCGCGGTCAGGTGCACCGCGGATCCACCGACCGACATCGCGCGCGACCCGAAGGAGCCCGTACCGATGGGGATGACGGCGGTGTCGCCGTGGATCACGGTCACGTCCGCTGGTGCGACGCCCAACTCGTCGGCCGTCAGCTGGGCGAGGCTGGTCGCAGTGCCCTGCCCGCTGGGACCGAGTCCCGTCGAGACCTCCACCGTCCCGTCGGCGCGGACCCGGACCCCGCCGCTCTCGGGGGTTCCCGGTCCGAAGCCGCAGATCTCAACGTAGCTGCAGAGCCCGATGCCGATCTGGATGCGCTCGTCGGTCTCCCGGCGTCCAGCCTGCTCTGCGCGGACCTCGTCGTACGCGATGGCCGTCAGCGCCCGGTCCAGGGCGGTGCCGTAGTCGCCGGAGTCGTACGACAACCCGGAGATGGTCGTGAACGGGAACTCCTCGGGAGCGGGCATGTTGCGGCGGCGCACCTCGGCCGGATCCAGACCGAGCTCGGCGGCCAGGTCCTCGATCGCCCGCTCCACCGCGAAGGTCGCCTCGGGTCGACCAGCGCCTCGGTAGGCGTCGGTAGGGGTCGCGTTGGTGAACACGCCGGTCGCCGAGAACCGGAACGCCGGCCACCGGTAGCAGCCGGGGAGCATCCGACTGCCCGCCATCGGGACACCCGCGGTGAGCAGCATCAGGTACGCACCGCAGTCAGCCGTGATGTCGGCCTGCAAGCCCAGCAGCGTGCCGTCCGACCTGGCGGCCACCGCGATGCGCTGGACCTGGCCGCGGCCATGGTTGGTGGTCTGCATCTCCTCGCTGCGCGTTGCCGTCCAGCGCACCGGTCGCGACAAGCGCAGCGCGATGGCGGCGCACAGCAGGTCCTCCGGGTACGGGTTCATCTTCGCCCCGAAGCCCCCACCCACGTCGTACGCCGCGACGCGCACCTCGCGCTCGTCCAACCCGAGGCTCGCCGCCACGTACTGGCGGATCCGGTGCGGCACCTGGGTCGAGGTGTAGAGCGCGAGGCCACCCGCGGGATCGGGAACGGCCAGCACCGAGCGTGGTTCCAGCGACGTCGCGATGAGCCGCGGCTGGACGTAGCGCCGCTCGATCGTGACCTCCGCCCCGGCGAAGGCCGCGTCGAGGTCGCCCTGTGGTTCGCCCTCGAAGCGGAACGCGATGTTGTCCTCGAAGCCCTCGTGGATCAGGGTGTCGGCCCCCAGGGCGACCTCGACGTCCGGCAGAGCCGGGAGTGGCTCGTAGTCGACGTCGACGTACTCGCCCCCGTCGACGGCCGCGGCAGCAGAACGTGCGACGACGACCGCGACGGGTTCGTCAACGTGTCGGACGCGGTCGGTCGCCAGTGGCCAGTGCTCGGGGACCGGACCGTCACCTACGGTGCCTCCCGGCAAGGGTGCGTGCCAGACCTCGGCGAGGTCCGCGGCCGCGTACGCGGCGACGACACCGGGCACGTCCAGGGCAGGCGTCACGTCGACGTGTTCCAGGCGGGCATGGGCGATCGGTGAGCGGACGACGCCGAGGTACAGGGCGCCCTCGACCCCGAGGTTCTCCACCCACCGTGCCCGCCCGGTGACCAACCGCGCATCCTCGATGCGGGGTGTCGATCGCCCGACGTACCGCTCCCGGTCGCCCATGCTCGCCTCCGAGGGACGGCAAGTGCCTCTGGCTGGCCACATCGGCGCACCCTAGTGCGAACGCCGGACCCGGGCGGTCGAGGTGCCCGGTCAGCCCGAACGGCGTCGGCGAGAGTCGTCGAGGATGCCCAGAACAGGGAGTGTCCGATAGACGGTGATCGGGGCTGGTCAGTCGGGTGGGGGTCTTGAAACGTTCGGTGCCCTCGTTACCCTGGGCAGTTGGACGGGCTGCCGTGGCTCTGGGGCATGGGTGTAGGCGAGCAGCTGTTCCAGGTCGCGGGCCTTTCGGCGAGGAGGTGCGACCCGACGTTGTCTGCGGTAGCAGTTGTCGTTGAGGGAGGAGACTCGTGAGTGAACCCTTGGTGCATCAGGCCGTTGCTGACGACGGGATCACGATCGTCGGCAGGGTGGAGGGGCAGGGCCCGCCACTGGTGGTCGTGCCGGCCACCCCGTCTGACGGAGCACTGGAGTGGGGGCCGCTGGCTCGCCACCTGACCGCGCACTTCACCTGCTACGTGATGGATCGGAGCAGCCGAGCACGGGATGCCGCAGAGCCGGATCTCTCGCCGGAGAGGATGATGGGTGACATCGTGTCGTTCGTCGAGAGTGTCGGCGAGCCGGTGGGGCTCGTCGGTAGCTCGTGGAGCGGGATGCTGTCGCTCGGCGCAGCGCGACGCACCGCGGCAGTCAGCGCGCTGGGACTCTGGGAACCCCTGGTGATCGAGGCGGCCAGCGAACAGGATCAAGCACGCTTTGACCAGGTGCTCGAGGAAGTAGGACAGCTGGTGGACCAAGGCCGCCTCGTGGATGCCACCCGAACCTGGCATGTGGCCAGCGGCATCGTCACTGAGGAGCAGCTCGCCGGGACCCCCGACGGGTTCTTCGAAGCTGCGGCACCGGCCATGGCGATCCAGTACCAGGAGTTCCGCGAGGCGGGACAGTCCCCAGGGCCCACGCCCACCGAGCCTTCGGAGCTCGCCGCACTCACGGTTCCGTTGCTGCTGATGCACGGGGCCGAGTCCGTGCCGGTCTTCGTGAACGGCGTGGACCACGTAGCCGAACACGTGACCGATACGACCGTGCGCAGCATCCCCGATGTCGGTCACGGCGGCTGGGTCGTCGCTCCTGGGGCAGTCGCCCAGGAACTCGCGGACTTCTTCATCGCCAGGCTCGATCTGCCGTGAAGGCACCCTCGCCGCAGGCGAACCACACCTGGGTTCCAAGCTGGCCATGGTCGGTCCGCTGGATGATCACCTCGCCGACCGTCAGCGGTGGTGCCGTCGGTGATCGGACCCCGCTCAGCTGCAGGCAACCTCGATGTTGCCGTCTTCGCAGTCCTGAGCATGAGCTCACGGTCGCCTTCCACGCGGCGTGGCCATCCCAGCAGCCGCCACCACGGTGCCGGCGCTTCGCCCGGATGTCAGTTCCCGTCAGCCAGATCGATGAACGCGTCGAGGCTGTCTGGGTTGGCCATCGCGCCTGGGTTGACCACCTCGTCCGCGGGTTCGCCGTCGAGCAGGCGCTTGACCGGGACCTCCATCTTCTTGCCCGAGATGGTCCGTGGGACACTGGGGATCGTGTGCACCGTGTCGGGAACGTGGCGCGGGGACAGCTCGGTCCGGATCGCGCGCGCCAGGGTCACACGCAGATCGTCGTCGAGTTGCTGGCCGTCGTCGAGCACCACGAACAGGACCAACTCCCCCGGGCCTCCGTCAGGATCTTCGTGGTGGACCACCAGGCTGTCCACGACCCCGGGGACCGACTCCACCACCGAGTAGAACTCGCTGGTCCCCATCCGGACGCCACCACGGTTCAGGGTCGCGTCGGATCGACCCGTGATGATGCAGGCCCCCTCTGGGGTGATCTCCAACCAGTCGCCGTGGCGCCACACCCCCGGGAACTCCTCGAAGTAGGCGGCGCGGTAGGCGGCACCGTCCGGATCGTTCCAGAACCCTACGGGCATCGAGGGCATCGGAGCCGTGATGACCAGCTCACCTCGCTCCCCGATCACGGGGTTGCCCTGTGGGTCGTAGGCCTCGACCTTCGCACCGAGGCAGCGGCAGGCGATCTCGCCGGCCCGCACGGGGTGGAAGGGTGACGCGGCCACGAACGCCGTGCACACGTCGGTGCCACCGGAGGCGGAGACGACCTGCAGGTCACTTCCAACGGCGTCGTACACCCAGGCGAAACCTTCGGGTGGAAGGGGCGCGCCGGTCGAACCGACCTGCCGGATCCGCGACAGGTCGAACTCCTGGCCGGGAGTGAGCTCCTCGCGGCGGCAGTTCAGGAGGAAGGGGGCGCCGACCCCGAAGATCGTGATCTCCAGCTCCGCGGCCATCCGCCACAGGGTCGACAGGTCCGGATGTCCTGGGTCCCCGTCGAAGGTCACCACCGTCGCCCCGACCGACAGGGCAGAGACGAGGTAGTTCCACATCATCCACCCGGTCGTGGTGAACCAGAAGAACCGGTCCCCGTCACCGAGGTCATGGTGCAGCGCCAACATCTTCAGGTGCTCGACCAGGATCCCACCGTGACCGTGCACGATCGCCTTCGGCAACCCGGTCGTCCCTGAGCTGTAGAGGACGTACAGCGGGTGGTCGAAGGGCACCGCAGCGAAGGTCAGGTCCGCTGCCTCAGCGGTCAGCTCACCCCACGTCACGATGTCGGGCACCCGGTCGGCTGCTGCCTCGACATCGAGGTAGGGGATCAGGACCGTGGCGGTCAGGGTCGGCAGCTCAGCGCGGATCTGGGCAAGCTCGTCGGTGCGGTCGATGGGTTTGGTCCCGTACCGGTAGCCGTCGACGGCGATCAACACGGTCGGTTCGATCTGGCGGATGCGGTCGACGACGCTCTTCACGCCGAACTCCGGCGCACATGACGACCACACCGCACCGAGCGCGGCGGTGGCGAGGAAGGCAACGAGGGTCTCGGGGATGTTCGGCGCGTACGCAGCGACCCGATCACCACGCTTGACGCCCAGGCCCCTCAGGCCCGCCGCGACCCGGGCGACCTGGTCGCGGAGCTCATCCCAGGTGATGGTGACGTCGTCGCGGGTCTGAGACCGACCGATGATCGCCGGCGTGTCTCCGGTCGAGCGGAGCAGGTGCTCAGCGTAGTTGAGCGTTGCTCCGGGGAACCACCGGGCGCCAGGCATCCGCGCGTCGGCGATGACGGTGGCCGCCGGGTCGTGGAAGCGCACGTCGAACTCGTCGACGACCGCCGACCAGAAGCTCGGCAGGTCGTCGACGGACCAGGCCCATGCGGCGTCGTAGTCGGGCAGGTCGATCGCCAGGCTCGACTCCACACGGTCGAGGAAGCGACCCAGACGACTCGTGGCTCTGACGTCCGCTGGGGGCTCCCACAGCAAGGTGCCGGTCTCGATCTCCGCCATCTCCATCTCCACCTCGATGTCGCTGACCCTACGTCGAGTGGCGGGGGCGGTGCCAGCCCGCATAGCGGGGGTCAGGTTGCTGAGTCATGGCCTGGGGCGTCGCCGCCCCATCGGGGCTACACGGATCGTCGTTGCGTTCTGTCGTGCACCACCTAAGCTGGCCGTTGGCGTCGTTGGGGCAACGACGCCAA
>SKNK01000241.1 GCA_007120565.1 Nitriliruptoraceae bacterium
CGCTCGAGGAGCGTGGCCAGGCGCTCCCTCGCCGTCGGCTCGTCGTCAGGATCGGGGTCAAGCGTCACCACAGCGCCGTCATCCATGCTCGAACCTCCGGTCTCGGCGTCCCTGCCAGGGCAGCCGCCCCAGGTCTACCGAGCTTCCGCACCGAGCGCGAGCGCGAGGCTGGATCTGACGGGCTGTGCGACGGTATTCCTCACCACCTCACTTGGACTCGAGAGGGCTCACTTGGACTCGAGTGGGACAGGCTTGGTTCTGCGAACCGCCCTCATCGGGGGCCTTCGGTCACCGAGGGGGGTGTCGATGGGCTGCCGACCTCACGTCGATCATCCTGCGGGAGCCTCGCGGGCGGAGGCGGGGTCCAACTCGAGGCGCTGTGCGCATCCCGGTGTAACCCAGACGCCGGTGGAGCCGCGCTCGAGACCGGGGGCGGGTCATCGGGGTGCTCCTGCGCCTCGCTCGGCTCCGGCGGGATCTCGGCCGAGGGGGGAGGCATCTCGGTCGGCGCTTCCGCCTCCTGAGTACCGGGCTCCACCAAGGAGCGCTCCCCCTCGGCCTCGGGGACCGCGCCGGTTCGGCCCTCGGCCAGGAGGCGTTGGGCGAGCACCCGTGCATCCACCACGAGGCGCCGACTCGCCTCCGTCAGTTCATCACCCTTGGCCTTCTCCAGATCGGCTTCAGAGCGGCGCATGGAAGCCACCTGCTCGGGATGGTCGACGCTCACGAGGTCGAGCACGCGAGCCTCGGCCGCGACGTACCCCCGTGCGGCCGCGATGCGTCCCACCAGTTGGGTCATCCCCAGGGCAGCTTGCTGCGGCCCGTCGACGAAGGACCGAACGAGCTCACCGAGGTCGTGCTCCAGGCCCTCAACGTCGGCCTCATCGAGGTCGGCGAGGTCGACGTCGCCCCGTGTCACGAGGCGGCGCTCCAGGTCCTCCTCCGCCTTCTTCCTGCTGCCGGATGAGGCGGCCCGGTCGTACTCCGACTTGAACTGACCCTTGAGGCGTTGGGTTCGGTGTGCCTTCCGTCGCCCCGACCAGACCAGAAGTCCGATCAGGATCACGACCACGACACCGAGGGCGACCCACCAGATGGGATCGATCGTTGTCAGGTCCATCGCTCACTCCCGCGTCGGTTCAGACCAGTATGGGGGAGCGATGGATCCCTCCGACTGGCCGTTCAGCCAACCGTGCGGGGTGCGGTGATCGCCGGTCCCGCCGACCTTCGGCTACGCGGGTCGACGAGACGCGTTCGGTCAGTGTTGGCCGTTGGCAGCCGAGTCGCGATGGTGGACCTCGAAGGGCGCCAGTTGATCGAGTTGGGACGAGGCCACGGCACCGTCACCACCACGCTTCGCCTGCGTCGCGCCCGGCTGCGCTTTGCCAGAGACCAGCGACTGCAGGTCCGCGGCCACCTCGCGCAGTTCGCCGGCTGCCTGCTGCGTTCGGACCGCTCCTTCGGAGGTCTCCCCCGCAGCCTGCGCCACCGACACGATGTTCTCCGCGATCTGCGCCGACCCGAGCGCAGCCTCGTTGACGCTGCGGGCGATCTCGTTGGTCGTTGCCGTCTGTTCCTCGACCGCCGACGCGATGGTGGTCTGCATGTCCGCGATCCGAGCGATCACCTCACCGATCTGACCGATCGACTCGACGGCGATGCCCGAGTCCGCCTGGATCGCTGAGATCCGGGAACTGATCTCCTCCGTCGCCTTCGCCGTCTGGTTCGCCAACTCCTTCACCTCGTTGGCGACCACGGCGAAGCCCTTACCAGCCTCGCCCGCACGAGCCGCTTCGATGGTCGCGTTCAGCGCCAACAGGTTCGTCTGCTCGGCGATGGAGGTGATCACCTCGATCACCTTGCCGATCTGCGCGGACGACTCGCCCAGCTTGCCAACCGAGGCGTTGGTCGACTCGGCCGTCTGCACCGCCTCGGTTGCGACCCGGGATGCCTCGGACGACGAGGTCGCGATCTCCCGCACACTCGCGGACATCTCATCGACCGCTGTGGCCACGGTCTGCACGTTGTGGGAGACCTGTTCCCCGGCGGACGCCACCACGTTGGCCTGGGTCGCTGTCTCGTCCGACGCCGCGCCGACCTGGGCCGACACCGTCGCGAGCTCCTCCGACGAGGTGTCGAGCTGTTCCGCCGACCGGCGCAGCGAAGACCCGATGCCACGTGCCACGATGAAGCTGGCGCCGCCGGCGACGACGAGGCCCAACAGCAAGGTCACCAGCATCTGCCACCATTGTTGCGCGACAGCTGCATCCACGTCGTCGATGTAGATGCCCGTGCCGACGATCCAATCCCACGCATCGAAGCCTGCCACGTACGAGACCTTCGGGACGGGTTCCGTACCACCCGGTCGTGGCCACTGGTACCCGACGAACCCGGAACCGTCGGCCTCGACGACGTTCTCGAACTCGATGAACAGGCGCAGTCCGTCCGGGTCCTCGATGGCGGACAGGTCCTCACCATCCAGGGCCGGGTTGATCGGATGCATGACCATCACCAGATCGCGGTCTTGGATCCAGAAGTAGTCGTCCTCGTAGTAGCGGACCGAACCGATCGCGGCGGCGGCCTGCTGCTGCGCGTCCTCGCGGGAGAGGTGGCCCTGCTGTTCGAGACCCTGGTAGTGGTGCAGCACGCTCAGTTGTGCATCGACCTGCGAGCGAACCACGTTCTCTCGCGCTTCCATCTCTGTGCCACGGACCGATGCCAGCTGCAACGTGGCCAACACCGCAGCCGGGAGCAGAGCAACTGTCACCATCACGGCCAACCGCCGACCCAAGCTCATCTTCGTCAACATCCGTGTGCCTTCTCGCGGGTCGTCGGGGCGCGACCATCGTCGTTGGATCGTCCACCCGTCGGCTCCTCTCCGGTTGCGCAAGGGATACGGCCCCGCTGTGCGGTTAGCGTGACGATGTGATCGCCTACCGACCTACGCCTCGGGACCGACCCACGCCACGGGCACAGGCAGCAGGACACGCACGGTGGGAGAGCCCCGCGGCTCAGGCGTCTCCGAGGTCTCGTTCGCCCGGGAGCCGGACCGTGAACGTGCTGCCCTCACCCAGGCAGCTCTCTACCTGGATGGAACCGCCGTGATGTTCGACGGCGTGGCGGACGATCGACAGGCCGAGCCCCGTGCCGCCCGTCTCGCGGGACCGCGCCGTGTCGACGCGGTAGAACCGCTCGAAGATGCGGGGCAGGTCAGGTTGTGGGATCCCGATGCCGGTGTCCTCGACGACGAGTTCGACGTCTCTCTCCCGTGGACGCACACGCACCTGAGCGGTGCCCCCGACCTGGTTGTACTTGATGGCGTTGACGACCAGGTTCTTCACGATCACCTCGAGGTCCCCTGCCACACCGGCGACGAGTACGTGATCCGGCGCCTCCACCCAGACCTCGACTCCTGCAGCCTCGGCGCGGCCGACCTGCGAGCCCACCACCTGTCGGGCCAGCTCAGCGAGGTCGACAGGCTCACGCTCGAGGGGCCCTCGCTCTTCCAGCCGTCGGAGGTCGAGCAGATCATGCACCAGCGCGGCAAGGCGTTCGGCTTCATCGCTGAGCCTCGCAACGAGGGCTGGGACCCGCTCCGGCTGTTCGTGCACGACCACCGTCAGCGCCTCAGCCAAGGTCTGGATGCTGGTGACGGGGGTCTTGAGCTCATGGGAGGCATTGACCACGAAGTCCCGCCGGAGCTCCTCGACCCGCTTCTCTTGCGTTCGATCCGAGATGAGCAACAAGGTCTCGTCGCTGACCATGGACGCACTGGCCCGTAGGTAGCGGTTGCCGTCGCTGGTATCGACGGTGACCGGAGCGGCGGTACGCCGGACCTCCGCAACAGCCCGGAGCAACTCCGGATCGGTCAAGGAGTCCCGCGAACCGGAGGCGCCGTCACCTGCCGGCATGGACAGCAGGTCGCGAGCAGCTCCGTTCACGGCCAGCACGCGACCGTCGCTGGACAGCAACATGGCCGCATCGACCATCGAGTCGACCAGCTCACGACGCCACGAGCGGGGCTCGTCGGACACGCGGTCGGTCATGAGTCGGAGAACCGGTAGCCAACGCCACGCACGGTCTGCAGGCGAGCCGGCTCCTTCGCGTTCAACTCCACCCGCGACCTCAACCGTCGGACATGGACGTCCAGCGTCTTGGTGTCCCCGACATAGTCGCTGCCCCACACCTCATCGATGAGTTGGCCCCGTGTCAGCACCCGACCCGCGTTCTCCACGAGGAACGCGAGCAGCTCGAACTCCTTCGGCGGCAACGCGACGGCCTCCCCGTCCACACGCACCTCGTGTCGCTCGCGGTCGACACGTACCCCAGCCGCTTCCGCGGGAGCGCTCGAACCGGAGATCGACGTCAGCGGCGCGCGGCGGAGCACCGTCTTGATCCGGGCCACCAGTTCACGCGTCGAGAAGGGCTTCGTGACGTAGTCGTCTGCGCCGAGCTCGAGGCCGACCACCCGATCCACCTCGGCGTCTCGGGCGGTGAGCATGATGATCGGCACGTCCGAGCGCGCTCGCAGGGCCCGGCAGATGTCGGTCCCGGACATCCCGGGCAACATCAGGTCGAGGACGACCAGGTCGGGGCGGATCCGCTCCCAGGTGGGGATGGCGTCGAGCCCATCGTTCACCCAAGCCACCTCGAACCCCTCGGCCTCCAGGGTGATCGACAGCCCCTCCGCGATCGAACGCTCGTCCTCGACCAACAGGAGCTTGTTCATCGGCGCGAGTCCTCATCGTCTTGGCCCGCGGCCAGTGACGCCGAGGTGGCGTGATCCGGCGGGTCGTTGCCAGCAAGGTACGGCAGCCCGGCCACGGGGCGCTGACCGCCAGGTGAACGGCAACTGAACGCCTGGCAACCCGAAGCTCATGACGGCCGGTTCCGGTTGCCGCTCGCTCCGCGGCAGCTCCCTCGTACGTCGCCGACCCGCCATCCGCCGTTCACCGGGCGTTCGCCTCAGCGCGGGCTGGCCGCAAGGGGCTCTTCGTAGCGTCCGAGATGTCGCACCTACGAGCGACCTCAACCGACCTCAACGGAGCTAGAGCACCTATGAGAGCACTCACCCGATCGATCGCCGCCCTAGCGATCCTCGCCCTTGCCATCACCGCTTGCGGCGACGGCGACGCCGGAGACCCACTGGCGTCCAACCCGGACAACGACGAGGAAGCCGCTGACAACGAGGATGATGACGGCGGGAACGGGATCGGCGAGGACGGGGTCGCCGCCGATCGCGCCGACCTGCTCGGTGC
>SKNK01000246.1 GCA_007120565.1 Nitriliruptoraceae bacterium
AGCCAGGTCGCCGTCACCGCGAGGATCACCGCGATCGTCAACAGCAGGATCTCGCCGCTCGAGGCGAACCAGATGACCAGGCCGATGCACAGCAACAGTTGCAGGACGAAGCCGGTCAGGCGCAGGCGCCGACGCCAGCGGCCACGCGCTGCGCGGCTCGATCCTGGACCGGGTTCGCTCATCGCTGCCTCGTCGTAGCCGCTGCGGACGGTAGCCTCTCCCGGTTCCCCTTCTTCCTCACCTTCGGATCAACTCCCGTGGCCGTCCGCTCCGACCTGCGCAACGTTGCGATCATCGCCCACGTCGACCATGGCAAGACCACCCTGGTCGACGCGATGCTGTGGCAGTCCGGAGCCTTCCGAGCCAACCAGGACATCGCCGAGCGGGTCATGGACTCTGGCGACCTCGAGCGCGAACGCGGTATCACGATCCTCGCCAAGAACACCGCCGTGGCCGTCCCGGATGATGAGGGTGGCACCGTCACCGTCAACGTCGTCGACACCCCGGGCCACGCCGACTTCGGCGGCGAGGTGGAACGGGCCCTGAACATGGTGGACGGCGCGTTGCTGCTGGTGGATGCATCGGAAGGTCCCCTCCCCCAGACCCGCTTCGTGCTGCGTAAGGCACTCGAACTCGACCTGCCGGTGCTGATCGTCGTCAACAAGATCGATCGCCCGGATGCCCGGATCGCCGAGGTCGTCGACGAGACCTACGACCTGCTGATCGACCTTGGCGCCGACGACGACCAGGTCGCACTGCCCGTGCTCTACACCAACGCGCGCGACGGCACCGCCACCCTCGACCTGGACGTTGCCGGAACCGATCTCAAGCCGCTGTTCCAGACGCTCCTCACCCACGTGCCCGCTCCCCAGCACGATCCCGACCACCCCTTCCAGGCGCTGGTCACCAACCTCGATGCGTCGCCGTACCTGGGCCGCATCGCGCTATGCCGCGTGCAGCACGGGACGGTGCGGCGTGGGCAGACGATCGCGTGGTGCCGGGCAGACGGCACGATCGAGAACGTCAAACTCGGCGAACTTCACCTCACCGAAGCCCTCGACCGCGTTCCCGCCGAATCCGCCGGTCCCGGGGACATCATCGCGATCGCCGGGATCGACGAGGTCACGATCGGCGAGACGCTCTCCGACGCGAACGATCCCCGCCCCCTGCCGGTGATGACCGTCGACCGTCCGAGCCTCGGCATGACCCTCGGCGTCAACACCTCGCCGTTGGCCGGCCGTGACGGCACGAAGCTCACGGCCCGACAGATCGACGGACGACTGAAGCAGGAGCTGGTCGGCAACGTCTCCTTGAAGGTCCTGCCGACCGAACGACCGGACACCTGGGAGGTGCAGGGCCGAGGCGAGCTCCAGCTTGCGGTGCTCGTCGAAACGCTCCGTCGTGAGGGGTTCGAACTGACCGTCGGCAAGCCGCGCGTGGTCACGCGCGAGGTCGACGGCGAGCTCCAGGAGCCCTTCGAACGCGTGTCGATCGACGTGCCAGAGGACTACGTCGGCGTCGTCACCCAGATGCTCGGCCTGCGCAAGGGCCGCATGGAGCAGATGGTCAACCACGGCACCGGGTGGACCCGCCTGGAGTTCCGTGTCCCCGCACGTGGGCTGGTGGGTTTCCGGACCGAGTTCCTCACCGAGACCCGCGGGACCGGGATCATCCACCACGTCTTCGACGGGTACGAGCCGTGGCAAGGCGAGCTTCGCACGCGTCCGAACGGTTCGCTGGTTGCCGACCGCACGGGCAGTGCCACCCAGTTCGCCCTACTGAACCTGCAGGAGCGTGGCGCGCTGTTCATCACCCCGGGCACCGAGGTCTACGAGGGCATGATCGTCGGTGAGAACGCTCGTACCGAGGACATGGACGTCAACCCCGCCAAGGAGAAGAAGCTCTCCAACGTGCGGTCAGCGACCGGTGACGAACTCGTTCGGCTCGCTCCGCCGCGGTCGATGTCGCTCGATCAGGCGCTGGAGTTCATCCGCGAAGACGAGGCCGTCGAGGTGACCCCAACCAACGTGCGCCTTCGCAAGGTCGAACTCGATGCCACCCTGCGTGGGCGGACCGCCAAGCGGGCGAAGCAGGGCGCCGCCCCCTCCTGAGTCGTCGGCGCGGTCATCCCTCGCCTGGTTGTTCCTGGAGGGCAGCGACGAGCCCCTCGGGGTCCTCCACCGTCACGGTCAGACCGGGATGGAGGAACCGGTTCCGGCCGAGGAGTGCGCCAACCGGTTCATGGAAGGACACGCAGACGCCACGTTCGGCGTTCGTGCCGAAGGTCGCACCGTGGTCGACCATCGATCCGCGCGCACCGATCGCCCGGGACGGGGAGAACGGCCCCGTGATGCACACGTCGCGCACGTTGCTGAGCGGCGTCTGAAGGCGCAGGAAGCCGAATCGCGCGTCGAAGTGCCGTTGGGAGACCACCACCTCGCAGGTCGAAGGGCGCACCCCGATGGCTGCCAGCGGCAGGCGGAAGCGGCGGTCGAACGCGAAAGCGAACCGCTGCATCGCCTCCTCCTCTCTGAGGTTGCGACGGCCAGCCGCAACGGTCGCGACGGTCGGCAACCGCGATGGTCGTGGGCCGGGCGGGGCTCGAACCCGCGCCTGACGGATTATGAGTCCGCTGCTCTGACCAGCTGAGCTACCGGCCCGTCAGGGCGGAGCGTACTTGGCCACCCGTCACCCGCCGACCGCCGCGAGCGCTCGCTCCCGCGCCTCGGTCGACAACGATCTCGCGACGATGGCGATGGGGCGATCGCGGTGGGTTGGGTCGGACTGGCTCGGTCGCTCGGGGTAGATCAGGGCGGGCAGCCCCTGCGCAACACCGTCAGCGACCCAGGCGCAGATGGCCGCATCCAGGACATCGTCGGGCGGGCAACGATCGCCGGGGAACCGGCTGGGAAGCTCGATCCCGAGGTGGACGAGTAGGCGGCTCCGCATGGCGACCCCCGCCCAAGAACGTTTCCGCGGAAGCACGTCTCCGATCACCTCGGCGAACGCCACCTCCGGGTGGACCTCCAACACCTCACGACCGTGGCGAACCACCGCATCTACCTCCGCGATCTTCGGGACCAGTGCCCAACTCTGTTGGCTGATCCCCTTGCCGATCGCGGTTCTGGAGCGGGCAGATGCGGTCTCGTGATCGAGGATCTCCCCCGCCAGGTAACCGTCGAGCACCGAGCGTGGAGGTGCGTTGAACACGCTGCTCGCCTGCCCGCGGAGGCGCGTGCGGGCCGCGGCATCGGCGTCACGGACGGGAGTGTCGAGCAAACCGATGGGCATGTCGACGCCGAGGATCGCGCCGTCGTCGGCCACCCCGTCCAGCGTCGCCACTACCTCGACGTCACTGACCTTGCCGTTGACCAGGGTCACCACGACCCATCCGTCTGCGCAGCCGTCGAGACCACGCACGACCCTCGCCATCAGGACGGATCGATCCGCGACACGGTCCCGCCGAGGTCGAGCACGTACAGCTCACCGTCAGCATCCTGGACGAACGAGACCACCTGACCGCCGTTGACGCCGAGGTTGGCTTCGTCGACCACCTCGCCGTCCTGGACGACGATCGCGCGGATGTCCCCATCACAGTAGTCGCTGTAGAGGTAGGCGCCGACGAGCTCGGGGATCGCCTCGCCCCGGTAGACGAACCCGCCGGTGATCGAACACCGAGCTCCGGTCTCGTACTCGAACACCGGTGGCACGTGGTCGTCGGGTTCGGACCCGGCGAACTCCATCGTGCCCTCCATCAGGTTCCAGCCGTAGTTGGCCCCGGCCAGGTCGTGATCGACGACGTTGACCTCCTCGCGATCGCTCTGGCCGACGTCGGCGATGTAGAGCTCGTCGGTTACCCGGTCGAACGAGAACCGCCAGGGGTTGCGCAGGCCGTAGGCCCAGATCTCGGGGACAGCGCCGTCCAGGTCGACGAAGGGGTTGTCAGAAGGCACCTCGTAGGGGTCGCCCGCCTGCGGATCGATGCGCAGCATCGCCCCGAGCGGCGTGGAGAGGTCCTGCCCCGCCTCGAGCGGGTCACCCCCACCACCCCCGTCACCGATGCCCCAGTACAGCATCCCGTCGGGGCCGATCTGTACGTCGCCGCCGTTGTGGTTGGACTGGGGTTGCTCGATGGTCATGACCGTGCGGTCGGTCGAGCCATCGATGGCACCATCTTGGATCGGGAAGGCGGCGAGCACGTTGTCACCCTGCCCGTCGGTGTAGGAGGCGTAGAACTCGCTGCCGTCCTCGGCCACCGCGATACCGAGCAGGCCGCGTTCACCGTCGGTGGTGGTGCGATCCGATAGGTCGATGACCGCGTCGCCGAGACCATCCTCCGTCAGAGGGTGGATCGTTCCCGCCCGCTCCGCGAGGTAGAGCGCGCCATCCGGGCCGACCGTTCCGGCGACGGGGGAGGTCATCTGGGCCACCTCGGTGAGGGTGATCTGCACCGAGAGGTCCGGATCGTCCGCCGGCTCCGGTTCCGGCTCCTCTTGCTCCACCGACCCCTCGTCCGCCGGTAGCTCCTCATCAGGTTCGCCCGTCGTCTCAGGGGCGGGGGCTCCGTCCTCCTCAGCCGCCGCAGGTGGCTCCGGATCCGGCGGTGGCTCTTCCGCCGCACAGGCAGCCAGCACGAGGACGGCGGTCAGCGACAGCGAGGCAGCACGGAGGTTCATGCCTGCGAGGCTATTGGTCCCCAGCGCGGGCGGCCATCCGGCAGACCGCCGGGCGACCTGCCGAGCTGCCGACCTGCCGACCACCGAGCACCGACCGGGCCCGATCTCGGTGCACTGGGCGGGAACCTTGTCGCTACCCGACACCTATCCCACCCAGTACCCGCTCATCCCTGGTCGGTCACGGGCCCCTGGGTTCCCTTCACCCGTCGCTCGCCGCCCGTGAGGCTCTCGAGGAACATCTCAACATCGGCCCGATACAACGGTTCGCAGCCGTCGGGGAAGAGCCAGTGGTGATGGCCGAAGACCTCCAGGCAGACCTGGCCATGGAAGCGGCCCCACGCGAGGAGGAGCAGGGCGTAGACCGCTGGCGGCAGGTCTCCGGCCAACCTCGCCATCGGGGCCAGGGGCTCGGCCAGTGCCGGGTCGGCGAGCGGGCCCGGGAGGTGGAGACCCCCCGCTGCGTGGATCTCGAGCAGGGGCGCGGCGAACGCGGACCCCAGCCGGGTCATGGCCTCGGTGGTCGGCCCGTCAACCGGGGCGTGGTAGCCGGGGATCGGGTCACCGAAGACC
>SKNK01000380.1 GCA_007120565.1 Nitriliruptoraceae bacterium
ACGCGATCTCGCTCGCGCAGGCCGTCGCGCGACACGGCGACCGCAGTCTCGACCTGGCGATCGACGCCTACGAATCCGACCGCCGACCGATGGTCGACCGCGTGCAGGACGCCGCCAGTGAGAGCCTCGCCTGGTTCGACCGGTACCCGCGCTACCTCGGTGCCGCTGCCGGGATGGGGGGTGCCGGTGAGGGCTTCGACGCACCGACCTTCGCCTACAGCCTGTTGACCCGCTCCTCCCGCGTCGACCACGACAACCTGCGCCGTCGCGACCCGGACCTGGTGTTGGCCTTGGATCGCTGGTTCGCGGAACGTTCGATCGACGGCACCAACGCCCGGGCTCAGCTGCTGCCCCCGCCGCCTGCCTTGACCCCGGTCGAGGTCGGTCCTCGCCGCTTGGCCAGCCGGGCGGTGTTGATCGTCGAGGACCCGCAGGACGCCGATGAGGGCGCACCGTCGGTGGCGCTACAGGAGCGGGCCCGGACCGCGATGACGGGCGGCGCGGGCCTGGTGATCGTGCCGCGACTGGCGGTGTCGGCCGAGGCTCGCGCGACGCCGGCCGACCCCGGGCTGTACACCGAGGACCATGCACGAGCCTGGCGTGAGGCGCTCGCGCCGCGCGACGGGGTCGAGCCGTCGGATCGTCCCCTGGTCACCGCGCAACTGACCCACGCGGGTCCCCGTGCCTCGATGCGGCCACGGTCCGAAGGGCTGGACCGTCCGTTGCGCCGGGGTAGCTGGCCCCGGTTAGCGGCGTCGCCGATCCCGTACACCTCGGCGAGCACGACACCGCGTCCCCTCGATGGTGATCTGCTCGAACAGGTCGTTGCGGACCACGTCGCGGCAGCCGAGGCCGCGCTCACCGCCGGGTTCGATGCGTTGGAGTTGGACGCGGCCCATGGGGGGCTCCTCGCCTCCTTCCTCTCGCCACTCACCAACCAGCGTGACGATGACTGGGGCGGTGAGGTGGCCGCCAGGCTGATCGTGCCGCTGACCGTGCTCGACGCGATCCGCGCCGTCTGGCCCGAGGAACGCCCGTTGAGCGTGCGCTTCTCGGCGAGCGACCGTGCCCCCAGAGGGCTGAGCAGCGATGACGCCATCGCGATCGCTCAGGCCTTCGTCGTGGGCGGCGCTGATCTGATCCACGTGGTCAGCGGCCAGACCACGGCTACCCGACGTGGCGACTACGGACGCTGGTTCAACGCCCCCGAGAGCGACCTGATCCGCAACGGCGCGGGGGTCACGACCCTGGTCAGCGGTGGGGTGCGCTCGCTGTTCGACATCGACCATGTGGTCCTCGGCGGGTGGGCCGATCTGTGCGCGGTCGGTCCACTGCCCGCCGAGCCTGACTGGCTCGCCCGACGTAGAGACACCTGACCCTCACCCTCGCCCCGAACTGCACACAAGGAGCCTGCCGTGGACATCGGCATCGGTCTGCCCGCCGGGATCCCTGGCGCAGCCCCAAGCGCCGTGGTGGACTGGGCTCGTCGCGCGGAAGCCGCCGGGTTCGCCAGCCTCTCCTGCGTCGACCGGATCCGCTACGACAACTACGAGCCCCTGGTGTCCCTGGCCGCGGCGGCAGCCGTCACCGAACGGATCGAACTGGTCACCTCGATCCTGATCGCCCCGCTCCGTGAGGTGACGACCCTGGCGAAGCAGGTCGCCTCCCTCGACGCCTTGTCCGGTGGCCGTCTCACCCTCGGGGTGGCGATCGGTGCCCGCGGCGACGACTACGGGTTCAACGAGTTCAGCAAGGCCGGTCGTGGCGAACGTCTCGCGGAGCAACTCGAGACCATGGTGGAGCTCTGGGAGACCGGCGAGATCGTGCCATCGGCGGCGGTCCGTGACCGCCCGCGCCTCCTGGTCGGCGGAAGCAGTGGTCCGTCGTTGGCGCGCATGGCGCGCAGCACCGATGGCTACATCCACAACGGTGGGCCGGCGCGTGGGTTCGCTCGTGCCTTGAGCCAGGTGCAGGCGGCCTGGAGCGACACCGGTCGCCCCGGCAACCCCGTGGCCTGGAGCATGAACTACTTCGCGCTCGACGAGGCGGCCGAAGCGGGCCGCGACTACCTGCTCGACTACTACGCCTTCACCGGCCCGTACGCGGTGCGCATCGCGGATGAGCTGTTGACGTCGTCGCTCGGAGTGCGTGAACTGGTGCAGGGCTACGCCGATGCCGGCTGCGAACACCTGATGCTGTTCCCCGGCGTGGACGACCCCGATCAGATCGAGCGGCTCGCGGAAGCCCTCGGCTGGTGACGTCGATGTCGAGAGGTGGCGCCGTGGCAACGCACGAGCGGCTGAACATCGCCGAGGTGTTCCTGACCGACCGGGTCCGCGAGGGCGACGGTGACCGCGTCGCGCTGCGGCTCGACGACGGCCACCTCAGCTACGCCGAGGTGGATGCGCTTGCGGACCGCTTCGCGTCCGCGCTCCGCTACCTCGGAGTCCGGTCGGAGGAGCGGGTCTTCCTCGCGCTCGATGACGGACCAGACTTCGTCGGTGCCCTGTTCGGGACGTTGAAGCTCGGCGCGGTCGCGGTCATGGTCAACCCCCGCCAACCCGCGGACGCCTTCGCCGGGATCATCGGGTACGCCGGCGCCCGGATGGCGGTCGTCGATGCGGCGATGGTGCCGCGCGCCGAGGATGCGGCGGGGCTGGCCGACGTCGCGCTGCCCCTGCTGGTCGTCGGCGATCGGGCGGCCGCGGCCTCAGCTGAGCAGGAGCGCGATGGGGGAACCGGCGCCGTGGCTGCGGAGTTCGACGCGAGCGACGGTGGCGCCGCTGCAGGCCGAGCACGTCGGGAGTCGGGAGAGATCGCCCTCCGCACCTACCTCGAGGACCTTCCCGCAGGCGGGCCCTTCGAGGCGGTGCCCACCCATCCCGACGATCCGGCGCTGTGGCTGTTCTCGGGCGGTACGACCGGCACCCCCAAGGCGGTGGTGCAGACCCACCGCTCCTTCGTGAACACGACGCAGCTCTACACCCAAGCGGTCGGGTACGGCCCGGACGACGTGACGTTGTCGGTGCCCAAGCTGTACTTCGGCTACGCAACCGGGTGCAACCTGTTCTTCCCCTTCTCGGTCGGAGCGAGCGCGGTGCTGTTCCCCGACCGGGCCACACCCGAGGCGATCTTCGCCCGCATCGCCGAGCACC
This sequence comes from Nitriliruptoraceae bacterium, assembly GCA_007120565.1. Lineage (GTDB taxonomy): Bacteria > Actinomycetota > Nitriliruptoria > Nitriliruptorales > Nitriliruptoraceae > CSSed11-175R1. The sequence continues at coordinate 3,156 of SKNK01000380.1, forward strand.
GTCCGACGATCCTGGTGAACGTGCCGTCGATGATGCAGGCGATGCTCGATCACGCTGGGGCCGCCGCGCAGGATCTGTCGAGCCTGCGCTTCACCACCTCGGCGGGGGAGGCACTTCCCCCTGCGCTGTACGAGCGTTGGAGGGAGCGGTTCGGGGTAGAGGTGCTCGACGGGCTGGGCACCGCGGAGATGTGGCACATCTTCGTCTCCAACGTCCCGGGCGACGTCAAGCCCGGCACCCTGGGGAAGGTGATCCCCGGGTTCGAGGTACAGGTGCGCGACGACGAAGGCAACCCCGTCCCGGCGGGCGAGGTGGGCCAGCTGTGGGTCGCCGGCGACTCACGCGGGATCGGCTACTGGCGCGACATGGATCGCTCGAAACAGGTGTTCCGCGGCGCGTGGGTGGTCACCGGCGACCTCGTGCGCCAGGACGACGAGGGCTACTTCAGCTACGTCGGACGCGGCGATGACGCCATCAAGGTCAAGGGCAAATGGCTGGTACCTGCCGAGGTCGAAGGTGTCTTGGGGGAGCACCCCGAGGTGACCAGCGCGGTGGTCGTCGGAGCGACGGACGCCGCTGGGCTGATCAAACCGGCGGCCTTCGTGACCGTTGAGGAGGCCCGCGACGGACTCGCCGACGAACTGCAACGCTGGGTCATCGATCGACTGGACGCCTACAAGCATCCCCGCGTCATCGAGGTGGTGGAGGACCTGCCCCGCACCCACCTCGGCAAGGTGAACCGTACGGTGATGAAACAACTCGCCCGCGAGCGCATGTCCGACGAAGGGATGGCTGAGGGATGAGCGACGACGATCGTCTCTACTACTGGGACTACCTCGGGCTCGATCGGCTCCTGGACACCCAGCACCTCGAGAGCGAACAGGCCGGTCGCCCCGCCCACGATGAGATGCTGTTCATCGTCATCCACCAGGCGTACGAGCTGTGGTTCAAGCAGATCCTGTGGGAGTTGGAGGCCGTCAACACCACGATGAGCCAGCCGCACATCGCCGAACGGGAGCTCTCGCAGGTCGTCCAGCGCCTGGAACGCATCACCGAGATACAGCGGGTCCTGCTCGCGCAGCTGCCGGTCCTCGAGACCATGACCCCGCTGGACTTCCTCGACTTCCGCGAGTTCCTGGTACCCGCATCTGGCTTCCAGAGCGTGCAATTCCGGCTGATCGAGAACAAGCTCGGTATCGACCCCGATCACCGTCCCCTGATCAACCAGCAGCCCTACACCGCGGTGCTGTCCGACCGTCACGCGGAACAGATCAAGGCGGCGGCGGAGGAGCCGTCGCTGCTCTCGCACGTCGAACACTGGCTCGAGCGCACGCCGTTCGTGCAGTGGGGCGACTTCGATTTCTGGTCGGAGTACCGCACCACCGTCGACGCGATGTTGGAGCGCGAGGCACGCATCATCCGCGAGAACCCGAGCCTCGACGAGCAGGGGCGCGCCGAACAGCTCGCCGCGCACGACTCGACGGTCCAGACCTTCGCGACGGTGTTCGACCGGGATCGCTACGAGGACCTGCGGGGCAAGCGCGAGCGACAGTTCTCCCACGAGGCTTTCGTCGCTGCGCTGCTGATCACCCTCTACCGCGACGAGCCGGCGTTCCAGATGCCCCACCGGCTGCTGACCGCCCTGGTGGACATCGACGAGGGGTTCACGGCCTGGCGGCAACGCCACGCCCTGATGGTGCACCGCATGATCGGCTCGAAGATCGGGACCGGTGGCACGTCCGGACATCGCTACCTGCAGAAGGCGGCGGAGCGAAACAAGGCGTTCCGTGACCTCTACGACCTGGCCACCTACTGCATCCCCCGCCACCAGTTGCCCGAGCTACCTCCCGAGGTACAGCAGCAACTGGGCTTCCGGTTCCACACCGGTTCCGATGAGACTCCGGCGGCCGGGTCGTGAGCGACCACCTCGACGTCGCCCGGGTTCGCGCCGGGTTCTCCCGCTTCCTCGACCCGCACCCGGAGCGTCTGCACGTGGCGGCCCACAGCCACCACCCGTGGCCCGACGTGACGCTGGACGCCCACTCCCAGGCCTGGCTGGATGCGGCCGACCGTCACGATCACA
>SKNK01000218.1 GCA_007120565.1 Nitriliruptoraceae bacterium
GTCTGCCGACCGACGTGGGTGGCCTCGCGATGGCCTACCGCCACGACCTGTTCGAGGAGGCCGGCTTGCCGACCGACCGCGACGAGGTCTCTGCGCTGTGGGTCGACTCGTGGGATGACTTCATCGAGGTCGGTGTCGAGTACACCGAGGCCACCGGCCGCGGGTTCGTCGACAACGAGGCCAACCTCTGGAACGCGGTCGTCAACCAGGACCCGAACACGTTCTTCGACGACGAGGGCAACCCGATCTACGACGAGAGCGAGCACGTCCGCTTCGCTTGGGACGTGGTGGTCGACGCGATCGACGCCGGCATCATCGCCGAGGTACCCGCATGGTCCGCCGAGTGGGAAGCCGGGATGTCCGACGGTTCCTTCGCCGTGCTGACCGCCCCCGCGTGGATGATGGGCTACATCCAGAACGTCGCCCCCGGCACCGAAGGGAACTGGGACCTGGCTGAGATCCCGGAGGCCGGCGGTAACTGGGGTGGCTCGCACCTTGGCGTCCCGAGTGCGTCCGAGCACCCGGAGGAGGCCTACGCCCTGATCGAATGGCTGTTGTCCCCGGAGAACCAGCTCTACCAGTTCACCGAGCACGGCCAGTTCCCGTCGATCCCCGAGCTCTTCGACACCGAAGAGGTTCGGAGCTTCGAGAACGCGTTCTTCAACAACGCACCGGTGGGTCAGATCTACGCGGACAACGCCGAGCGCGTCGTCGCACAGAACACCGGTCCTAACTACAACGCCATCGACAGCGAGTTCGGAGACGGCCTCGGCCGGATCGTCGACGGCCTCGAGTCGCCCGAAGAGGCGTGGGAATCCACGCTCAACAACATCAGCAGCCAGCTCGGTTTCTAACCACTAGCTTCGCTGGCCGCTGGTACGGGGGCCGAGGTGAGAGTCTCGGTCCCCGTGCCCCATGCAGCTCCGCACATTGACAAACCCAGGACGACGAGCGGGAGAGACCGATGGCTGCCGTCCACTCACAGGACCCGGGCCTCGGGCCCCAGAGCACGACCAGCTGGTGGTTCCGCCGCGAGGCGCGGATCGCCCCCTACCTCTACATCTCGCCCTTCTTCCTCCTGTTCCTGATCTTCGGGGTCTTCACGGTCGGGTTCACGGCTTGGGTGTCCCTCCACGACTGGCACATCTTCGACACCGCGCACGGTGGCGGGACCTTCGTCGGGATGGACAACTACGTACGGCTCATGAACGACGCGCGGTTCTGGCGCTCCGCGACCAACACGTTCTCGATCCTGTTGATGGCCACGATCCCGCAGATGTTCCTCGCGCTCGTGCTCGCCGAGCTTCTCAACGACCGCCGCCTGCGTGGTCCACACATCTTCCGCAGCGGGTTGTTGATCCCGAACATCACCTCCGTGGTGGCGATCACGATCGTCTTCCAGTCGCTGTTCGGCCGCCACTACGGACTCATCAACGTCGGCCTGGACTTCCTCGGCTTCGAGATGGTGAACTGGACGGCGAGCCGACTCGGATCACACTTCGCCATCGCGACGATGGTCAACTGGCAGTGGACCGGCTACAACACGCTGATCTTCCTCGCCGCGATGCAGTCGATCCCAACCGACCTCGTCGAGGCCGCGCGCGTCGACGGAGCGGGGCGCGTCAAGCGGTGGTGGAAGATCACCGTCCCCTTGCTGCGTCCGACGATCCTGTTCGCCACCGTGCTCTCGGTGATCGGCAACTTCCAGCTGTTCGCGCAGCCGTTGCTGTTCGCCCCCGGCGTCGGATCGATGGGGGGCAACAACCAGCAGTTCCTGACGATCCTGCTCTACCTCTACAACATGGCCTTCCGCCAGTTCCAGTTCGGCTACGCCTCCGCGATCGCCTGGATGCTCGTGATCATCACCGCCGCCGCCGCCCTGGTCGTCTACGCCGGGGTTGGGATCCTCAACCGGCGGGAGAACCGGGCTGCACTCGCCGTACAGAAGACGCGACGGGCCAACTCGGGCCAGGAGGTGGGAGCATGACCAACGTCGACGCCGTCAAGGCCCGATCCGCGGCCGGGCCGACACCGGGCCGCGACCGGAAGGCACCCGCGCTCAAGCCCGCCAAGCCCAAGTTCCGCTGGGCCAACAACTGGCACTACCCGGTGCTGGCCGTCGCCCTCTTCGTCTCGGTCTTCCCGTTCTACTGGATGTTCGTGGTCGGTTCGAACACGAACGCCGACGTCGCACAGGTCCCGCCACGGATGATCCCGGGACCGAACTTCGTCGAGAACGCGACCAACGCCATGAACGCCGTGCCGTTCATGCGGGCGTTGCTCAACACGTTCATCGTCGCGGGGACCGTGACCGTCTCGGCGGTGTTCTTCGGCACGCTTGCCGGGTTCGCGTTCGCCAAGATGAAGTTCCGGGGCAACAAGGCGTTGATGGCCTTCGTCATCGCCACCATGATGATCCCCTTGCAGCAACTGGGGCTGATCCCGCTGTACATGCTCATGGACCGGTTCGGCTGGGTCGGGCAGCTGCGGGCCGTGATCGTGCCGGCGTTGGTCACCGGTTTCGCCGTGTTCTGGATGCGACAGGTCATCGCCACCTCGGTGCACGATGAGTTGCTCGAGGCGGGACGTGTCGACGGGTGCGCGACCTTCGGACTGTTCCGGCATGTGGTGATCCCCTCGGTGCGATCAGGCGCCGCGGTACTCGGGATGTTCACGTTCCTGTTCATGTGGAACGACTTCCTGTGGCCGCTGGTGGTGCTCGGTGGGAACCAGTCCAACCACACGATCCAGATCGCCCTGCGAAACATGAACCAGACCTACTACTCCGACTACGCCTTGGTGCTGGCCGGGACCTTCATGAGCCTCGTCCCGTTGATCATCGTGTTCGTGATCTTCGCGCGGCAGATGATCGCCGGCGTCATGGAGGGTGCGGTGAAGGGATGACCGAGTCCACGACGACATCCCCGACCTCCCCCTTCCCCGACGACTTCCTCTGGGGCGCGGCGACCGCCTCGTACCAGATCGAAGGCGCTGCGAACGAGGATGGGCGCGGAAGGTCCATCTGGGACACCTTCAGCCACACACCCGGCCGGGTTGATGGCGGCGACACCGGTGACGTCGCGGTGGACCACTACCACCGGGTCGAGCAGGACGTTGCCCTGATGGTCGACCTCGGGCTCAAGGCCTACCGGTTCTCGGTGGCATGGCCAAGGATCATCCCGGACGGTGACGGAACGGTCGAGCCCCGAGGGCTCGCCTTCTACTCCCGTCTGGTCAACCTGCTGCGCTCCGAAGGCATCGAACCGCTCGTCACCCTCTACCACTGGGACCTCCCCCAGGCGCTGCAGGACCGCGGTGGCTGGGCCAACCGGGCCACCGCCAGCGCCTTCGTCCGCTACGCCGAGGTGGTCCACGACGCGCTCGGCGCCGACGTCGACACGTGGATGACGCTGAACGAACCGTGGTGTGCCGCCTTCCTCGGCTACGCCAGCGGCAACCACGCACCCGGGCTGACCGACCCGCGGGCCGCGTTGCGCGCCGCCCACCACCTCCTCCTCGCCCACGGGGACGCCACCGCCGCCATGCGCCGGGCTTCGGGACCCGAGCATCGTTTCGGGATCGTGCCCAACCTCTACGGCATCCAGGCCGGCGGACACCGCGCCGAGGACCTTGCGGCCGCGCACGCCATCGACGTCCTGCAGAACCGGTTGTGGCTCGACACCACCCTGAAGGGGGCCTACCCCGAGGATGTGCGCACCATCTTCGCCCGCTTCGACGCGGACGCCGCCATCGAGTCCGGCGACGAACAGCGCATCGCGCAGCCGCTGGATGTGCTCGGCGTCAACTACTACCAGCAGCACCATGTACGCGCCGGCAACGGTCAGGGGCTCGGCTCCCCCTTCCCGGGCTGCGAGACGGTCGAGTTCCTCCCCAGCGCCGAGCCACGCACCGGGATGGGATGGGGTATCGAGCCCGATTCACTCGAGGCGATGCTCCTCCGCGTCCACGAGGAGTACGACGCGCCCCCGATCATGATCTGCGAGAACGGCGCGGCGTTCGACGATGTCATGGACGCCGATGGCCAGGTGCACGATCCAGACCGGCGGGACTTCATCGCGGCGCACATCCAGGCCGTGGGTCGCGCGATCACCGCCGGCGTCGATGTCCGTGGCTACTTCGCGTGGTCCCTGCTCGACAACTTCGAGTGGGCCTTCGGCTACGCCAAGCGGTTCGGCGTCGTGTACGTGGACTACGAGACGCAGCAGCGCACCATCAAGTCCAGCGGTGCCTGGTACCGCGACAACATCGCTCGCAACGGGGCCCCGGATCCGATGCTGAACCTGGCCGAGGCCGAGTCGCGCTAGCGGCACCTGTTCGATGACCCCTGCGAGACCCTCCGCAGGGGCGTCAGGATCGTTCAACCGACCCCAGAGGCGCCCATGGACCACGTGATCGGCATCGACACTTCCACCACCGCGACCAAGGCCGTCGTGATCGACCGGGACGGTCGCGTGGTTGCCGAGGGCGTGCAGGAGTACGACTACCAGATCCCGCAGCCTGGTTGGAGCGAACAGGATCCGGGGCTCTGGTGGGAGGCCACGGTCGCGGCCGTTCGCTCCGCGCTGAGCGCGGCAGAGATCGATGGCGCCGCGGTCGCCGCGATCGGCCTCACCGGGCAGATGCATGGGCTCGTGCTCCTCGACGACGCTCGTGAGGTCCTGAGACCGGCGATCCTGTGGAACGACCAACGCACGGCCGAGCAATGTGTCGACATCCGGCGTCGGGTCGGCGCACAACGTCTGATCGATGTCACCGGCAACGATGCACTCCCGGGCTTCACCGCACCCAAGCTGTTGTGGGTCAGGGATCACGAGCCAGCCGTGTTCGAGCGAACCGCCCACGTGCTCCTGCCGAAGGACTACGTGCGTCTACGCCTCACCGACGAGTTGGCGCTGGACAAGGCCGACGGTGCTGGCACCCAACTGTTCGACCTCGCCGCTCGCGACTGGTCCCCCGAGGTGCTTCGCGCCCTCGAACTCGACGCGGACTGGTTCCCGGCCACGCACGAGGGTCCGACGATCACCGGCGAGGTGAGCGCGGCGGCAGCAGCAGCCACCGGCCTTCGGCCTGGCACCCCCGTCGTCGCGGGAGGAGGCGACCAAGCGGCGAACGCGGTCGGGGTCGGTGCCGTTGACCCCGGAACGATGGCGCTGTCGCTCGGGACCTCCGGGGTCGTGTTCACCGCGACCGATGCACCGACCACCGAGGCGAAGGGGCGCGTCCACGCCTTCTGCCACGCCGTTCCGGATCGCTGGCACCTGATGGGTGTGATGCTCTCGGCGGCCGGAAGCCTGCGCTGGCACCGAGATGCGCTCGCGCCGGAGGCCTCGTTCGAAGCCTTGAGCGAGGAAGCTGGAACGGTCCCGGCCGGAAGCGACAACCTGTTCTTCCTGCCCTACCTCACCGGCGAACGCACCCCGCACCCCGACCCGATGGCACGAGGCGCGTTCATCGGGCTCAACGTCCAGCACCGACGCCCGCACCTGACCCGTGCCGTGATGGAGGGCGTCGCCTTCGGTCTCCGGGACAGCCTGGATCTGATGCTGGCGGCAGGCACCCCTCGGCCCGAACAGATCCGGGCATCCGGAGGGGGGGTACGCAGCACCCTGTGGCGACAGATCCTAGCTGACACCCTGGACGCCGAGATCGCCACCGTCGCCACGGCCGAGGGCGCGGCCTTCGGGGCTGGGCTGCTGGCGAGCGTCGGAGCCGGCTGGTTCGTCGACACCCAGGAGGCCGTGCGGACGGTCGTCGCGACGACCCCGGTGGCTGAGCCCGGGCCAGACCGCGAGAGGTACGCGGATGCGCACCGTCGCTACAAGGAGCTGTACCCAGCCCTCGTCGACCACTTCCATGGGGCCTGACCTGACGGCCCTCTGCCACCGCTAGCCGAGTACGACGAGCGCGACGTTGAACAGGTTGTGCAGGACGATGGCTGGGATGATGCTCCCGGATCGTGCCCGCACCCACCCCAGCGCGAAGCCAACCATCCCCGTGAAGATGGTGGCTGCGAAGCTGAACGAGACCATCAGGTCGCCGTCGACCGCCACACCGTGCCCCAGCCCGAACAGTAGCGTCGTGATCACGAATGCCCAGCCGAGCCGGGCACCCATCACCCTGCGTGTCCCCGGCAACGCCCGGTCGATCAACGCCCACAGGATGCCACGGAACAGCAGTTCCTCCTCGAGTCCCGGCATGGTGGCCTGGAACAGCAAGGTCTCCAGGTAAGCGCCCCGATCGTCGATGGACGCGCCCATGACGAGGTAGGCCGCGACGGACGCCGTCGCGATGACCACGACCGGCACCCAGACATCCGAACTCGGACGTGTGACACCGACATCGCGCCAGCGCAGTCGGGACCACACCGCGACCAGCGCGAGCGAGGCGGCGAACGCCAGCAGCTTGCCCTGCCAGTTCCAGGCGAGCTCGGTGAACGGTCCGACACGTGGTGTGAGGAGCAGGACCAGGTTGACCAGGAGCCAGACGGCGGCGGCAACCAGCGGCCAGGCGACCGAGGGGCGGGCGTCATGCTCACCTTCGGCGAGCCCGTGCGGGTCCGATGCCTCGCCCTGGGATCGCACCCACCAGAGCGGCATGACGATGACGGCGGCACCAACCAGCAGCAGAGCCCAGGTCATCGCGGCGACGACAACGAACACCTCGATCTCCTTCGCGTCGCCCGGCATCAGGCACGACGACCGCCCAACGGGCCGACGAGCTGCTCAGCGTGCGATGGCCTCCCAGGCTCCATCGCGTCGCTCATCGGCCACCCCGGTGATCGTCGCCTCCTCGTGGTCGATGAGCAGCGCCTGGACACTGCCGAAATACTCCGGGGTCGGCAAGGTCTCGACCACCTCGTACCCCCGCGCCTCGAGCTCGCCCGACAGGCCACCTCCGAGGCTCTGTTCCACCTCGAGTTCGTGGTCCTCGAGGTGGAAGCGCATCGCCCGCGTAGCCGCCTCCAGATCCTGCCCGTGGACGGCCCAGCCCAGGATCACCTGGGCCAAGGCCGTCGGGATGCGACGACCACCCGCCGAACCGATCCCGAGCACCGGCTGGCCGTCCTGCGCGAGGATCGTCGGGGTCAGGAAGTTGCGGGGACGTTTGCCCGCATCCGGGTGGTTGATCGAGTCGGGGTCCGAGGAGAAGTTGATGAGCTGATCGTTGGCGAAGAACCCGCTGACTGGCTGCCCGGATCCGAAGAAGTTCCGCAAGGTGTTGGTCATCGAGACCATGCGGCCATCCTCGTCGACGATCACGATGTGGGTCGTGTTGCTGGCCTCGGACGGTCGACCATCGAGTTCGGACATGTCGTCCACCTCGGCGAAGCCGTCTGGAGGTATCGCCTCGGCCAGGACCGCCGTCCGCTCCTCATCGAGCAAGCTCTCGAGGTCGACATCCTCGAAGGTGGGGTCGGCGAGGTACTCGGTCCGGTCGCTGAGAGCGACCCGCCAGGCCTGGGAGATGGTGTGGATCGCTTCCGCCGTGTCACGCTCGGTCTCGGCGATCTCGAGGGCTTCAGCCACCTGCAGGATCTGGATGAGGGTCGGTCCGGACGACGGCGCGGGACCCGAGATGACATCGAACGACCCGAACCGACCGATCGAGGGCTCGAGCTCGAGAACCTCGTAGGCCTGGAGGTCCTCCACGGTGAGTCCGCTGACCGCGTCGGCGAACTCCTCACCGAGCTCACCCTCGTAGAACGCCGCCGCACCCTCCTCCTGGATCAGTCGGAGGGCCTGCGCGTAGGCAGGTTGGCGCAACGTCGCTCCTTCGGCGATCGGCTCCCCGTCCGGGAACAGCTCGGGGAGCAGGTGGATCGGCAGCCGGTGTGCCGCACCCTCCAGACGCTCGTGCAAGGTCTCGCTCACCTCGACACCGTCCTCGGCCATCCTGGCAGCAGGTTCGATCAGATCGGCCAACTCGATCCTGCCGTGCCGGTCATGGACATGCTCCATGCCGGCGATGAACCCCGGAACCCCCGTGTTCGACGAGGGGAGCTCGCCGCTGACCGGCACCGTCTCGCGGTACTCGTACGCGATCGGCTGCTCACCGGGTTCGTGGAGGAGCATGACGCCGCCCCCGCCCGGCCCGGAGCCGAAGGGCTCGGCGACCCCCAACCCGTAGGCAACCGCCACGGCCGCATCGACGGCGTTGCCCCCTGCTTCCAGCACCGCCATGCCGACGTCGACGACCTCCTGATGTCCCGCGCTGACGCCGTAGACGCCCAGCCCGGGTTCATCAGGCTCCTGCTCCGCGTCCTCGGATCCGCGGTCGTCGGTCTCCGGATCCTCGACGTCCAGGCTGCGCTCGCGCCACTCGATCGGATCACGCTCGCTGGCCACCTCGCTGGGTGACTCTCGCTCGATCACGTCCTGGTCGAGGAGCTCGGCTCGCTGTTCGGCGAGTCGCGGCCGCTCGTACAACGCGACGCCGATCAGTCCGAAGGTCACCACCACCGCGAGCACGTAGTTCAACCACCGGTTGGTCATCATCGGTCACCCTCCAGCACGTGGCGGTGATCGATCTCGGCGACCAGCCGGCCGTTCTCCCGCTGCCAGTCGAGCCCACGCCCGCTCACCTGTTGGAAGATGCGCTCGCGCCGGTAGGTCCCTGCGGGTCCCGGGACCTCGCGTGGCGTTGCCTCGCGGATCACGACCGGGACCAGCTCGACCCGGGCCATGCCGTCGTCTCCGAGCTCGTACCGGGCGACGACCGACTCTCGGGTACGTGTCCAGCCTTGATCGAAGACGAAGTTGCCCAGGCTGAAGAACACCAGAGTGTCGCCGATGCGCTCCACCGGCATGAGCACGTGAGGGTGGTGACCGACGATGATGTCGGCGCCCGCGTCGGCAGCGAACTCCGCCATCTCCCGCTGATCGGCGCGGACCCGCAGGTCGTACTCCTCGCCCCAGTGGAAGTTGACGATCACCAGGTCCGCTTCCTGGCGCGCCCGCTGGATCAGCGGCACGAAGGTGTCGGGGTCCGCATCGAGCACACCACCCTGGAACGCGCGAGCAACGAAGCCCTGGACGTACACGTCGGTGAACGACAGCGTGGCCACGGTCAGATCCCCGTGCTCCTGGAGGTTGGTCTCCCGAGCAGCATCGAGGTCCTCCCCCGCCCCGGCATGCTCCAGGCCGGCGGCCTCGAGCGCCTCGATGGTGTCCCGCAGCCCAGGGATGCCATGGTCCATGGCGTGGTTGTTGGCGAGACTCACGGTGGTGAAGCCCGCCTCCGCCAGCACCTCAGCGGTCTGCGTTCCACTCCTGAGGTGGATCAGCTTGTCGGCCTCTGGTAGCTCCTCGTCATCGCTGATCACCTGTTCGAGGTTGGCGCTCACGTAGTCACCGTCGAGGAGGTGGCGGACAGCAGACAGCGGCCCATCCGCGCCATGGCGATCGGTGACATGCTCGACGTGCCGCCCGAACATCACGTCACCGACCATGACCGCGCTGAACCGATCGTCACCCTCGCTGGCCTGCGCGTGGCCGGTTGCTGCCCGCGCCTGTTCGAGGTCCCGCACCTGCTGGCCGAGACTGCCATCGAAGACGAGCACGCCAGCGCACACCAGCATGCCGAGCAGGGCGTGACGGCCCGCCTTCTTCTGCTGGCGGCGCAGCCGACGGTGCAGTCGGCCACGCCACCCGGGATCCGGGGTCTCGGAGGGAAGCTGGATCTCGGTCATCGGATCAGCTGAACACCGTGGCGACACCGAACACGATCAGGAACGTCACGCCAGACAGCAGCAGCGTCGAGATGAGCGTGTGCGGCACCCCTTGCCGGTGGATGGCGTTGGCGATGAGCCCGGGAACGATGACCCCGATCCCGCGGAACTCGTAGACCTCGAAGGGCATCGCGGGGTACAGGGCGTCGAAGACCAGCTTCAGCAGGATCCCGATGCTGAGCATGGCGACGAACCGCCGACGGCCGTAGAGGATCACCACCTTGCTCACACCCTTGTCGACAGCCAGGAAGGTCAGGAAGCTCAGCAGGAAGATCGCGGAGACGAACACGACCTGGTCGAGCACCAAGGCGAGGTAGCCCGGCACGATCAGCCCGGCCGGGATGACCCCGGTGCGTTCGGCGTAGATGAGGCTGACGATCACCCCGATCACCAAGGAGAGGTAGAGCTCGGTACCGAACATCAGGCAACTCCCGACTCAGGTCCGATCGGTTCGGACGGGATCTCGCGGGCTTCGAGCGCATCGACCAGTTCGACCCCACCCCCGTGGAGGTTCCCCACACCGAAGATGACCCGGCCCCGCAGCAGTCCCTCGAGAACATCCATCACGGCGTCGGTCTCTGCGCCGGTCAGGTCGTGGACCGTCGCGACCTCGAACTCTTCCTTCTCGACGGCGCGGAGCACGGGACGGGTCGCCTCCCCGGTGACGATCAGCGTGTCGATCGGCAGCTTCGGCAGGACGTCCACCGCGAAGAGTTGGGTCCGGGTGATGCGGTCACTTCGGCAGTTCATGATCACCGTGAGCCCCTCGGCGGACTCGCCGCGATCGTGGAGGAGCTGCCACAGAGCGAGGGTGGACTCCGGGTCGTTGGCGGCGAACGCGTTGACGAACAGGGCAGGGTCGGCGGCGTCTCCGACGGGCAGCATCCTGGCCGCGAAGGGATCCGGGGGCGCGTCGAGCATCCCTTGGATAGCCACGTCATCGGGGACGCCGAGGTAGCGGGTCACCGCGAGCACGAGGGCGACATGCTCGTCCAGCACGACGTGGTCGAAACGCCTGAGCAGGGCGGGGTCCACCGAGTCTGGGTCACCGACGCTCACCTTGGCGTCACGCTCTTCAGCGATCCTCCGGAAGCGATCCAGGTGGGGGCCGGGAACCACGGCGACGGCGCCACCCTCCGGGATCTGGTCGGCGAAGACGTCCGCGACGTCGCGGGAGGTCGGACCCATCTCCTCGAGGTGGTCGTCGAGGGCGTTGGTGATGACCACCAGGTTGGCGGCGACGAACTCGCGATGGAAGGTCCGCTGGTACTCCGGCGTGACGGCCATGCACTCCGTGACGATCGCGTCGGCCTCGTCGGCCACGGCCTGCCGGAACAGATCGCGTTGCTCACCGATGTTGGGGCCCTCGGGCCGCCGCTGGATCTCGATCTCGTGACCGTTCCAGCCCCGGATCATCCTCGGCTGTGTACCGGTGGTCTTGCCCAGCGGTCGCAGCCCGCCGCTCGCCAACGCCCCCGTGAGCAGGCGGGTGACCGTGGACTTCCCGCGGCTGCCGTTGACCGAGATCCGAAGGTCGATGCGGTCGACCTTGCCCTGATGCCGCCACCGTTCGATCATCCCGAGGATCAGCAACAGCACGGCAGCTGCGCCAGCCACGATCAGGACGACATCGTCGGAGGTGGTCAGTTGTGGCATGGCGGCGAAGAGGCTCCCGTGCATCGCGCGTGGCGGAGTCATGTGCGCCCCCCCGGCGCTACGGCACGACCGTACGCGCGTCCATGAGCCCGGCCCATGGCCAACGGGGCCACGACACCCCGTCCTCCGGGCCACCGGCCATCCGGCCATCCCTACCGGACGAACAGGCGCAGGAGACGCTCAGCGGGCAGATCCCCGCATCCGGAGGGCCCGCTGGTAGCGAGCGACGACCGGACATGTCCGTGCCAGTTCGCCTCAGATCAGAGGCGCCGGCTGGACCGAAAGCCGCGGGCGTAGAACCCGTCGCCATCGAGCACCGACGGGCCAACGTCATCTCCGCCCATCGTGGGCCCGTTGTGTGACCGGCGGGAGTGGATGAACCGCCGCTCGCCGCCCTCATCGACACCGAGGTAGATGCCCACGTGGTCGATGCGGCCGTCATCGTCACTCGGGGCATCGAAGAAGACCAGGTCACCGGCCTCGAGGGCACCGAGATCGGTGGGACGGTCGCCCTCGTCGGGGATCGGTGTGACACCGGGCGCGTCCGCAGCCTGCTCGAAGGAACGCCGAGGCAGCGTCGTCCCTCGCTCCGGCCGCAGAGACATCGGGATGCCGAACCGGAACCCGTAGACGATCCTGACGTACCCGGAGCAGTCGAGGCTGCCGTACTCCTCGGGGTCGGCGGGATCGGTGTGGTCGCCGTAGACCGCGTCGACGCCGCGGAAGTCGTGCCAGTCGGATCCCACCGGCCGTGAGCCGTCGGGTTGCAGCGGTCCGTACTTGGCCGCAGCCGAGATCAGGGCACCTTCGTCGTCGGTGATCTCGGGTGCGCCATCGAAGTACTGGGTCGCCACCTCCAACACGTCCGGTGACCGGTCGGTTCGCGCGGCGTCGAGCCACTCTCCATCTACCTCGCCGTCGAAGGGGGCATCCAGGATGCGGACCCAACGGTCGGTGGTGACTCCATGGGTCGCGGTTGGCTCGTCGAACTCGCGTTCCGGCCCCGCGAGGGCCACCGTGTAGGCACCATCCGTGAAGGTGGCGACCCACTGTCCGTCGGCATCCTCGACGATGCTGCGGGCGGGTCCATCGGCACGGGTGACGCTGAGCCCCGCCATGGGCGACGCGGCGGCTGGCGACCTGGCGACGTCACGCTCGATGGTGGCGAGTTCGGCACCCTGCGCGCCAGCAGCATCAGGGTGGGACGCCCGGTTCGATGCGGGGACGGCAGCACGGTCGCCCGGATCCGCCGCTCCCGTGAGGGGGACCTGCGTCGCGACCAGGGCGAGGGCGCCGATGAGCGCAGCGGTCAGCACGAGACGAAGCATGGGTGGTGGCGCCCCTTGACACCGCTCGCAGCCCCGCAGGCGACACGGTGGTCGGTCGAAGTCGAACCGGATGAGGTCGGGGCTGGAAGAACGGTACCGACCACTCCCCGTGATCGACCAGGGCGGCGCGCGGCTGTTCGCGCATCGCCCGACCTCGAGACCTGAGCGACGGACAGGCGCCGGTTGACACGGTCAGGGCGGTTCTGCGAGGCTCTGCGCGTCCGGTTCGCCGGACAGCATCCAGAGAGGCGCGAGGGACCTGACCCGTCGACCGCCCGGCAACCTGGTGTACGTCGCCAAGGTGCCACCGTCAGGAGCGATGCGGCCCCGTCATGCATGGCAACGGCAATCACGACGTCTCCGCACCGCTCCGCGACGTGGTCGGGTCTCCCATAGAGTTCGGGAGGTTCGAGATGTCGGATCCGATCAGGTTGGGGTTGCTGGGCTGCGGGACGGTCGGCTCAGCGGTCATGCGTGCCACGAGTTGCGACCCGTGGCTCGCCGGTCGATACGACGTCGCGGCGGTCGCGGTGCGAGATGTCGCGTCCAGACGAGACTGCGACGTGGACGGGCGGCGGCTGACGACCTCACCGCTTGCGGTGGCCAGCTCTCCCGACGTCGACGTCGTCGTCGAGGTGATGGGCGGACACGAGCCTGCACGGTCCAGCATCGAGGCCGCCCTGGCCTCCGGCAAACCGGTGGTGACCGCCAACAAGGCGCTGCTCGCGACGGACGGCCCCGACCTGCTGGCGCTGGCTGCTCGACAGTGTGTGCCGTTGAGGTACGAAGCTGCCGTCGCGGGCGCGATCCCCGGGGTGCGCACGTTGACGGAGTTGGCACGGACGGAGACCGTCACCCGGTTGGACGCCGTGCTGAACGGCACGACCACCTACGTGCTCGCGGCCATGGCCGATCGGGGGATCGACCTCGAGGAGGCGGTCGCCGACGCCCAGTCACAGGGCTACGCCGAGGCGGACCCTTCGCGGGACATCGACGGCCGCGATGCCGCGGACAAACTGACGTTGCTGGCACGGTTGCTGTGGGACGTCGCCTGGGGCCCGGACGTCGTTCACCGCCTGGGGATCACCGGGCTGACCCCGACGGACATCCTGAAGGCGCGATCCGAGGGTCAGGGGTGGCAGGTCGTGGCGTCGGCGACCCCACGATGCGCCAAGGTCGAACCGGTGCGGCTGCCGCTCGAGCATCCCCTGGCTCGGTTGTCAGGAACGGACAACGCCATCCGGGTCGAAGGCCAGCGCTCCGGCCCCCTCACCCTGATCGGGCCCGGCGCAGGTGGGGATGCGACCGCCGCATCGGTCCTGGCCGATCTCGAGCACATCCGACGACGGCGCTCGGCTCACCCGTCGATGCGCACGACACGAACTCCAGCGCTACGTGGCCCGGTCCCGGCGGCCCATCCCTAACTCGTGAGTTGCAAGACGGAACCACCTCGCGGGTTCGCCGACCCGAAGGAGCCCGATCGTGGCGCGCGCAAGGGCCAGTAGCGAAGAGCTACGCCTGGAGGATCTGCGTTCCTCGCGGACGAACCCCGTCGTGTGAACACGACCCTGGCCCCTGCGGCTCCGTCGGCTACCGCTCACCGCCCGACCGGCGAACGCGCCCCATCTGCCACCTCAGTGCCGCGCCGCCGACACCTCCGAGCTCGAGCAGGGTCTCCATCAGATCGACCAGTTGCTCGAGGGTGTCCAGCGGCGACGGCTCGTTGGGCCCGGAGATCCCCTCCATCAGTTCGATCCCGATGAACGCGGCACTGACGGTCCGAGCGAAACCGTGCACATCGATCAGACCCTCGAGCGGGGTGTCGGCAAGGAGTCGCCGCAGGGTCGCTTCGACCTCAGTGATCCAGAGTTGGAGAGCCGCCGCGGTCGGCTCGCGCAGATCCTCATCGGTCTGCCCGCCAGCGAGCATCTGGGCGAGCACCGTGACGTTGCCGAGCTCGCGTTCCTCAGCGTGCATCTCGCCGGCCAGCGCGACCAGCTCTCGTAGGGAGTCAACGGTCGCGAGGCGTTGGCGATAGGTCGCCACCCTCACCTCCGTGGACCGAAGGCTGGCTGCGGTGAGCAGCTCGTGCAGAGAGCCGAAGTGGTAGTAGATCGAAGCCTGGTTGCATCCCGCGCGGCTCGCCACGTTCCGTGCGGAGACTCTCGCGATGCCCTCCTCCCGGATCGTCGCGAGCGCGGCTACCTCGAGCCGCCGCTTGGTGTCGTTCCCACGGGAGCTCTGATCCTCAGCGGTGGTCATCGAGGCTGCTCCTTGATCGGGGTAGCCGGCGGCACGACCGTGTCGGTGACCAACTGGAGGAGCGGAGATACCAGCGGCATCCTCACGAACCATCCCAGCATCGCCGCACCGAGGTTGAGGTGTTCGAGCGTGCGTCCGATGGCGGCGACGCCCAGGTCGGCGCACCCATCGGCCGACCGGTAGAGCGCACGTTCGGGTGATGACGGGTGTGCTCGAGCTCCGCCCACGGCCAACCGCGGGACCTCGGCGGCCGTCACGGTGGTGGCGAGCTGCTGACACAGCGGGCAGTCCTCAGCGAGGTAGAGGATGGCATCGCCCGCCAGGTAGGGACGCCGCCGCGGCAGCCACGTGCGGACCTCCCGCCGGTAGTCATCGAAGTCCACACCGAAACGTCCCCGCAGCGCCTCACGCTCGTGAGGCTCGGCGACCGTCGCGCTGAAAGCCGCCGCACCAACGGCGGCCGCCAGGATCGACCAGCTCCGCGTGAGCCCGGCGAGGATGATGAGCAGCACCGTGGCCGACAGCTGCATCGGGTTCGCGACGTAGGCGTACGGCCCGGAGACGACCAGCCGATCCGGGGGATCCCAGGGGAAGGGCGTGCCGTTGCCCCGTGTGGCCAGGTCGACCACCGCCGCGACGCCAGGGAGCGCGACGACGAGTACCACCTGCACCAGCAGGACGATCTGCAGCGACGAGAGCTCGGCCAGGTACTCCCAGCTGCCGTCCCCGAAGGTCATGGCCGTGGTCGGCAGCAACCACAGGATCAGCCCGCCGAACACCAGCACCTGCAGGCTGGCCCGAGCTTCGAGCCGCCGGCGATCCGCGCACCACCGACCGAGGAGGACCGAGGGGACCAACACCCCGGCGAGACCGGCTGCCTCCCCCCACATCCACCCCGCTTCGAGCACGACCAGCGGGTGGAGCCACGGCATCATCACCACGTCGAGCCAGGCAGCCGCCAGCACCGCGACCGGCAACCCAACGTGCCGACGCAACGCGACGGGGAGCGGCCCCCACAGCACCGCCCACCCGATCCAGAGATCGACCGGGAACCCACGCCAGGAGCCAGCAACGTCGAGGAAGTCCCACCATCCGACGAGGCGTGCGAGCTCGTGGAGCACGCCGAGCCCGACGAACGACGCGATCCCCGCCAGGAGCAACGCTCCCCGCTCCCTGCGTGTACGGGAGCCGCCCTGCATCGCCGCAACCAGGGCAACGAGCGGCAGGATGAGGACCAGGTAGCGGATCACCTCGATGCGGGTCATCGGTCGATCCGCTCATCGACGAGACCGTCGAGGAGGTACTCAGCGGCGGCACCTACGAAGCCCGCTTCCACCGGACCGAACCACCATGAGGGGTCCAGGCCGCGCTCGAACGTGATGCTCACCGTCACCTCGGTCGTGCCATCGGCGAGTTCCTCCCACCGCAGGGAGGACTCCTCCCAGGTCAGCCAGCGGGCGGTCTTGGATCCGTCGTGCACGAGGGCGAAGTCGACGGCACCGTCCACGCTGGAGACCACCTCGGTGGTGATGGGCGATCCGCGGTAGTCGAAGGTCCACCGATCCCCGAGATCCAACCCCTCCCCCTCGGCCCGCTCCGGGACGGGCATGCCCGTGCGGAGGAGCAACGGCCGGTGCGCATCCGCCAGATCGGGGCCAGCCTCGAGGCGAGCCGCAACCTCGTCGACATCCGCGGCGACGAGCGCGACGGCTTCCACGGTCTGCGTGGGAGCGAGACGCAGTCCCGGCACGATGCCTTCCAGGCTCAGCAGTACGAGCAGCGGTAGGAGGAAGGCCGTCTGCTGGCGACGATCCAGGCGGCGGGTCAAGGCGGCGACGCTGTGGGTGACGGCGAACACCAGCGGCGCCGACAGCAACACGCAGATGGCGCCCTCTTGCATCAGGATCGAGGCGAGGAGCAACGCGAAGGTGGTGATCGACGCGATCGCGCCGTGCAGGGACCGAGCCGGCGGGAGCAAGGCGATCGCCAAGGCGAGGAGCGCCGGCAGGCCCACGAACAGCATCGCCGCATCACGACGATCGGTCGCCACCGCGATCCACA
>SKNK01000101.1 GCA_007120565.1 Nitriliruptoraceae bacterium
ATGCCCAGGCTGCCGGGCGAGTCCGGGAACTCCGCGAGGATCGCCCGTCCAGCTTCGGTCCGGTCGGAGGGGCTCGAGTGGATCGTCGCCCCCCAGGCTTCGATCATCGACTTGCGGTACGGCTTCTGCGTGAAGGACGCTGCGACCTGCCAGACCTCGCACTCCAGGTCGAACTGCGAGCAGGCGAAGGACAGCGCTGACCCCCACTGCCCCGCCCCGGTCTCGGTGGTGAGTCGCTTCACGCCGGCCTTGGCGTTGTAGTAGGCCTGCGGCACGGCGGTGTTGGGCTTGTGACTACCCGCCGGTGAGACACCTTCGTACTTGTAGTAGATCTTCGCCGGGGTCCCGAGTGCCTTCTCGAGTCGGTGCGCCCGGTACAGCGGGCTCGGACGCCACAGACTGTAGACCTCGCGAACCTCCTCGGGGATCTCGATGAAGGACTCGCCCGAGACCTCCTGCAGGATCAGGTCCATCGGGAACAACGGGGCCAGATCCTCGGGACCGACCGGTTGGTGGGTGCCCGGATGCAACGGCGGCGGGGGTGGCTCAGGCAGATCCGGGATGACGTTGTACCAATGGGTGGGCATCTCGCCCTCGTCCAGCAGGATCTTCGTCGGCTCCGCCATGTCGCACTCCCTCTCTCCCGGGGTCTCCCGTGACACCCCTGTCGCCGGCACGGAACCTATGCTAACTCGCAACCTTGACGGTCGTCAGGGAGCGATAAGGGAGGGATGCCGTGTGCAGCGCGCGCACCTCGGTCCTGGTCGTCACCGGTCCCGGCGAGCGACCGGAAGGTTGCCACGACGCCACGCAGCGCCACGCCGACCTCCTCGGACTCCACCTGGTCTGGCAGGACCTTGCCGCTGAGGACGAACTGGTCGGTGCGATCCAGAGCTTCGAAGCTGAGCACGACGTCCTGGTCCTGGCGAGCGGCGACCTGGCCGACTCGCGACCCGTCGCGGAGGCCGTCGGCACCGCCCGCCGCCCGGTGGTGCACGTCGATGTCGAGGTGGTCGACCACCTCGACATCGTCCACCGCGCTTGCGACCACATGATCCATGGACGCCACCGCCGCTCCTTCCACGGGGCCCTCGACTGGTTCTCCTCGCGACACGGTCACGCACCCGAGACGATCCCCTACGGATCGGGCCCGGACCAGGTCGGCGACCTGCGGTTGCCGTCGTCGACGGGGGCCGCCCCGATCGTCGTGCTACTGCACGGCGGGTTCTGGCTCGACCCCTACGAACGCGATCTGATGGGCCCACTCGCCGTCTCGCTGACCCGCGACGGATGGGCGACGTGGAACGTCGAGTACCGCCGCACCGGCCCCTCCGGCGGCGGATGGCCGGCGACGGTGGAGGACGCCTGCGCGGCGGTCGATGCGGTCGCACGGCTGGCAGACCGATTCCCCATCGACCGCGACCGCATGGTGCTGCTCGGGCACTCCGCAGGAGCCCAACTGGCGGTCTACGCCACCGCCAGGGCGACGGCGACCGGTGCTGCTCCCAGCACGCCACCGCGCCCCCGCCCGGCGGGCCTCATCAGCCTCGCCGGCGTCCTCGACCTACAGGGTGCCGCCGCGGCCGGCCTGGGTGGTGGGGCGGTCACCACCCTGTTCGGCTCGGCAGAGGAGCACCCCGAGCGCTACCACCTCGCCTCCCCCATCGAGCGCTTGCCCCTGGGTATCCCCCAGTTGGCCGTCCACGGATCAGACGACCACCTCGTGCCGGTCGATCAGACCCACAGGTACGTCGAGGTGGCTCGCGCCGCAGGCGATGCGGTGGCTACGGCCTACCCGACGGTGCACCACCTCGACATCGTCGCACCGACCGGCGAGAGCCGCGAGGTAGTGTCCGCCTGGTTGGACCGGTTCGCTGCTCCCCAGCCGAGCACCTATCGGGAGAACCGCGGGGACCGCGCCTGAGCCCGGCGAAGGGTCACGGCGTGGCGATGTCCAGTTCGGCGGCGCGATCGGGGTGGCGATCGAGCCAACTGGCGACGAACCCGCATTCGGGGACGATGGTCAACCCCTCGGCCTCCGCGTGGTCGAGCGCCGATCGCACCAGGGCGCCGCCAACACCCTGGCCTTCGAGGTCGTCGCTGACCTCGGTGTACGTCAACGTCAGTTGGCCCTCGGCGAGGCGGAAGTCCAGGTACCCCTTGCCGGGCTCCTCCGCCAGTTCGAACCGGCCACGCTCATCGTTGCGGACGATCTCCGGTTGATCGCGGTCGGACATGTGGTCTCCGATCGAGGGGCGAGGGGTGGAGATCCATCTCCACACAGCCAACGAAGGTATCCGGACACGCTGCTCGCTCCCCCGTCCAGAACGACAGGGCCCCCTCGCCGGCCGCGCAGCCAGCCTGGAGCTCCAACGGTCCACGCGTCGGGATCGCGGGTGGAGGTTCGCCGGGGTAGCGACGATGACCAGGTCATGCCATGATCGTACGGAGATACCGCGAACAGCCTTCACGTGGGGCCGCGGCCTGGGGACCGGAGCAGGCATGGGCGAGCGGGTGGTCGTGGTGAGGAGCGACGCCGGCACGGACTACGACCTCGGTGACGTCACGCACATCTCGGTCCGACTCTCAGGTGAAGACTCCGGCGGAGCCCTGACCGTCTTCGAGGTCTCGGGCGAGGTCGTGCGATCTCCGGATGACGCGCGGCTGCATCTCCACGAGGACTTCACCGAGGTGTTCTACCTCCTGGAGGGCTCGGTGGATCTCGTGACCCAGGACCAGCGCGAGCTCGACCTCGGACCGGGATCGATCATCGTGGTGCCACCTGGCGTCGCCCACGGGCTCGCGCCCAACGGACGGTGGCGCCACGTGACCTTCGTGATCCCTGGGGGCTACGACCGGTACTTCGCCGAGGTTGCCGATGCGATCGCCGACCACGGCCCGGCCGCCGATCGGACGACGATCTCTGCGCGCTACGGCACCTACCCCGTCGATCACTGACGCCGCACCCGCGGGTCCTATCCCTGGCGGTGCAGCCGGTGGTGCAGCCGTCGCACCTCCTCGGCGAGGTCGGGCACCGGCCCCTCGACCTCGACCCCGGGAACGACCTCCTGGATCGACAACGTCCGCACCGGTGGCGGCGGCACGCCCAGTTCGCCGAGCCACTGAGCCAACTGCTCCGACGAGCTCACGTACACGATGCGTCCGAGCCCAACCCACCCGTGCGCGGCCGCACACATCGGGCAGTGTTCCCCGGAGGTGTAGACGGTGGCCTGGGCCCGCTCGTCCGGGGACAGGTTCGCGGCCGCCCAGCGGGCCAGAGCGAACTCCGGATGGCGGGTGCGGTCTCCCGACGCGACCTCGTTGCGTCCCTCGGCGAGCACCTCGTCGCCGCTGCTGACAAGTACCGACCCGAACGGCTCGTCGCCGGCATCGAGCGCTTCTGTCGCGAGCTCGACACATCGCTGCAGGTGGTGTCGTTCGGCCTGACCGATCACCTCGGCCCTCCCGGGGTCGCTCGGCTGCAGGTCAGCGCGACTCCGGAGAGACCACCACAACCGGGCACGGCGCGTGACCGACGACCTGCTGACTGACCGAACCGACGACCAGGCCCTTGAAGCCGCCCATCCCCCGGGCTCCGACCACGACCAGGTCGGCGTCCTTGGCGATGTCGCAGAGGACCGCCGCCGGGTTCCCCGCGGCGATCGTCCGTCGCACCTCGACACCTTGGGTGTCACCGTCGGACGCCCGCTCGAGGGCGTCCTCGAGGATCTGCGACAGGGACTCCCTGACCTCATCATCGTTCACGCTTGGCCGGAACCCCGGGAGTGCGCCGGCATCCGGAGCCTGGAACGCCTGGACCAGCTCCAGCTCCGCCCCCTGCAACCTCGCCTGGTTCAGCGCCCACCGCAGGGCGCGAACCGAGTGTTCCGACGCGTCGATCCCGACCACGATGCGGCTCATGACGACTCCTCTACGTTCAGG
Organism: Nitriliruptoraceae bacterium; assembly: GCA_007120565.1. GTDB lineage: Bacteria > Actinomycetota > Nitriliruptoria > Nitriliruptorales > Nitriliruptoraceae > CSSed11-175R1. The sequence continues at coordinate 3,943 of SKNK01000101.1, forward strand.
GTGACGACACGGGACGTCTCACCACGGCCCACGATGCCGGACCCAGGATGGCACGGCTAGGGGCAGCGGTCCACCCCTCGCCGGCCGTTCGACCGGACCGGCTCGCTCAACGAGGTGGAGCGACCGCCGCCAGCGCAGCATCGAGGCGGCGCCAGAGCACGTCGAGGTCCTCGGCGCGGTGGTAGCAACCGAACCCCAGGCGGAGCCGGTCCCGCCGGTGGTCGACGATGACGTCGCGATCCGCCAGGGCGTGCTCGATCGGTCCCGCCTGGTCGGTCTCGAAGGTGAGGAAGTTGCCCCGGTCCACCTCCACATCCGGCGGGAGCAGACCGTGGACCAGTGCCTCACGCTCCGCGTTGCCCGCCGCCATCTCGACGAACCGGCGTTGCAGGTCACGCACGTGCGCGTGGATCGCGCCTACCTCGACATCCATCTCGTCGAGCCAGCGGTGGACGGCGTTGGCTCGGTACAGCCCGCTGGGATCGAAGGTGGCACCCAGGAAGCGCGAGCCATCGGCACCGTAGCCCACCTGTGCGTCCGGCCCGGCGGCCAGGGCCGAGAACCCCGCGTACCAGCCGGTGTCCGGGGGACGGAGCACGTAGCCCGGTGGGCAGTGCAGGAACGCCGAGCCCTCCCCCGCCATCGCGTACTTGTAGCCGCCACCGAGGTAGAAGGCGCGGTGCTGCACCGCCGAGAGCTCGGTAGGGACGGCCAGGTAGCCGTGGTACCCATCGAGCACGATCAGAGTGTCATCGTCCCGGACGGCGTCGACCACCTCGGCAAGGTCGACGACGAGGTAGCCCGAGTCGAACAGCACCTGGCTGACGAACACCAGGTCGTGACCGCCGGCAGCCGCGCAGGCGATCATGCGGTCCGGGAAGGTGTCGAAGGGCCGGGCCGGAACCCGCTCGACGTCGACCACTCCCTCTTCCTCGAGGCGGGCGAGTTGTCGGGCGAAACTGTGGAACTCGGCGTCGGTGGTCAGCACCTTCGCCGAACGCCCGGTACCGGAGAGCAGCAGGCTCGAGAGCAGCCGCATCACCAGGTCGTGGGTGTTGGGGGCGATCGCGATCGCTGCGGGGTCCGACAGTCCCAGGTGTCGGGCGACGTGCTCCTGGAACTCGGGCAGCACCTCCCCGAAGATGTGCTCCCACTTGTGATCGTGACGGTCGGCCGCATCCAGCCAGGCCTGGGAGTGGGCGTCCAGCGTCACGTCGGGCCACGGGTGGTGGCTGTGGGCCGCCACGTGCAGACGCTCCGGGTGCGGGTCGAGGAA
>SKNK01000252.1 GCA_007120565.1 Nitriliruptoraceae bacterium
GAACGACACCGTCGCCACCTCCAGGGTGAGGCGCGGCAGGGTCGGCCGATGGCGCGCGACGCCGCGGGCACGCTCCGGGCTCTGACGTCGCGCAACGGTGACGGCAGCGAGGGGGATGGCGAGCAGGCCGACCAGGGCGATCCCGGTGCCGGCGAGCAGCGGGGAGGTGGAGACGACCGCGGGGATGTCACCGAGGCCGGATCGACGCGTCGCGAGCTGATCGAGGACCGGCCGATGCATCGCCCAACCGGCCACGACGGCGAGCAGGACGACCGGTGTGGCTTCCAGCGCCATCCGGCCAGCGATGCGCGACAGGCGAGCACCGCGGGCACGGACCAGACCGATCTCGTGACGTCGACGCTCGATGAGCAGTCCGGACGCCGCGAGCAACGCGCCCAGACCAGCTCCCAACGTTGCCGCCACCAACAGGTCCACGAGGGCCTGCGCGGCCTCGGAACGTCGGGAGAACCGGTCGATCAGGTCGACGAGCCCCGTGCGCAGACGGGTGTCGAGCAGCGACGGGTCCACCGACAAGCGCGCGATCGCCTCTTCCGCCTCGACCGCCCACTCGGCGTCGAGTCGCTGGGGGTCGAGGCGCAGGCGCACCACCGTCTCGGGTGCGAAGTGGGTCGTCATGGCCTCGCGGCTCAGCAGCCGGATGCCTTCGGCGTCGGTGAGGAGCCCCGCGCGGACCGCGCGGGGTTGGTCACCTGCCTGCTCCTGGATGATCGCCGTCAACTGGGACTCGACCAGCAGAGGCGCATGGTCCCACGCAGCGGAGCGCGCATCGAGCGGCGCGTAGGTGCCAACCACTCGGATGGGAAGCGCCCGTGACGGGTCGACGACATCGGGGGAGATCCCGATCCGTCCAGCTTGCAGCTCGTACTCCGAGTCGACCTCGACCCCCAGGTCCTCGGCGATCCGTTCCTCGACCATCACCTCGAGCACGTCTGACGATGCCGTATCCGGCGAGCGGCCGTCGATGAGCCTCGTCTCCGCATCGAAACCCGACTGGGTGTGCAGGGAGATGACCGGCGCGAACCCCGCCGGTTCCGAGGTCACCCCCTCACCGACGAGCGAGGCGCCGAACCCCTCGAGCTGAGAGATCTCGGTGTGCTGGTAGACCCAGCTCTCGCTCATCACGTCATCGAGGGTGGCCGGAAGCGCGGCGAGCACATCGGCGTACTGCTCCTGCGCGTCGGGTGGCTCGACCAGACCGGTCCGTGTCGTCCGGGTGACGAGCAGGTCTCGGTCGAGGTACGACGCAGACGCCACCGACTCCCGGAGTGCGCGATCGTCGAGGTGGTGACGGAGCGCGTCCACCACCACGGTGATGCCGAGCAACGTCGCGACGAGCAGCCCGATGAGCAACCACGGGCCGAAGAACGCACGGAAGCGCCGCCAGGTCGCCATCAGTCCTCCCCGATCCGCAGTGCGCCGGCGCTGACCTCGCGACGCGCCCGCCGCACCACCAGAGCCCCGAGCACGACGGCGGTGACGAACAACCCCATCGTCGGGAGGACGAAGGGCCCGATCGAGAGGTCCGCGACGGGCTCGGGGACCGGCACGGCTCCCGTCGAGGTCATGATCAGCGAAGGCCCCATGGTGATCGCCACCCCAAGGCCCACCCCGATACCGGCAAGCACCCCGAGCCCAGCGAGCAGCCCCTGTTCCACGACCAAGGCACGGGCCAGGGACGGAGGCGATGCGCCGAGGATGTGCAGGAAGGCCAGTTCGCGTCGTCGCTGCACGGCCGTCGCGCGTGCGTCCACGATCAGCCCGAACGCGGCGAGCGCGATGGCCGCGACCGCGGCGGCCCAGAGGCTCTGGAGCACGCCGGTGCCCTGTGGGTCGTCCAGCAAGCGCTCGGCTACGGCCTGGCGGTCGCGGACGTCGAGACCCAGGTCCACGGCAAGGGCGTCGAACTGTTGCCCGTGTCGTTCATCGATCCACAGCTCGTTCGGCATCGGCAGCCGGTCGAGCTGTCTCGCCCGGTGATGCGACAGCCACGCGAGGTCGACCGCAACGGCCGCCTCCTGTTCGGTGCCGGGGAGGGACGGCATCGTGTCGACGATCCTGACCACGACGTCCCCAAGGTCTACCTCGGTCCCAACCATCTCCTCGCCACCGGCCGCCTGCAACGCGGCGTCCGTGAACAGCGCCGGCAGGACCGGAACCTCGACGTCCTCTGCAAGCAGGAACGAGACCACCTGCGCCCCGTACCGGTCGATCTCCACCGGGAGCCGAACACGCCCGGGGGGATCGAGTTCGACCGTCAGTCGCTGCGGTCCCGGACGCCAGTCCGGGCCCCGGTCGAGTTCCCAGGATCCCGGCACGTCCAGCTCTTGTGACGCCCCGGTGCCCGTGTGGGCAACCAGGTCATCCAACTCCCAGACCGCATCGTGTTCCTCCGGCGCCAGCGGCTCCAGGCTCCGTCCCGGGCGGTAGCGGAACTCACCCCGCACGCCGACCAGCGTCGTCGCCCCCTCGGGGAGGGCGACATCGAACGCGTCCGACCCGTCGACCGTCGGCCTGCCGAGCGACACCGACGAGACCCGTCCATCTTCGGTGGCGACAAGGACGGTAGAGACGCCCGCGGCCATGACCTGCGCTTCTCCCTCCCAGGAGAGGGCCACGGTGCCGCTGAGACGCTCAGCCTCGTCGGGAAGCGGCAGACCCGGTGGTGTTGCGCGCCCCTCCCGGAGCGGCGCGAACGTCGCCGCGGCACCCTCCGGTCCCAGGTCGGCGCGCAGGTGCACCACCTCGTCCGTCGCCTGGCTCTCCAACGCCAGTAGGGGCACCCGTCCGGCCCCACCGAGCAGCGTCCACGATCGCTCCACCGCCATCGCGGCCTCAAGCTGCGCGGTGTCCTCGAGGACTCGCCGTGCTACCTCGATGTCGCTGGGCTCGCCTTCCAAGCGGACATCCGCGCCGACCCGGTGCGCTGCCTGGTCGCGTTGGGATTGCTGCCAGGTCGCCGCAACGCTGGGGGCGAGCACCGCCGTTGCCACGGCGAGCACGAGCAACACCACCGGGCCCGCGTGGGGGCGGCGGTCCGCCTGCCACGCACCGAGCAGCATCGGGAACGCCTGCCCCCGCTGCACGACACGGACAACGGCACGCGTCACCAACGGGACGAGCCGCAACGCGACAACGGTCGCCGCCAGCACGGCGATGACCGGAGCCATCGTGAGCACGGGGTCAACACCGATACCACCGACATCACGGGGCACCACACCGGCGCCGTACTGCCGCAACTGCAGCCAGGCCAGGACGGCGATGACGACCAGAGCAACGTCGATACCCGCACGCTGAAGGAGCGCCCCGCGGCGGGGCCGCGAACGTTCCTGCTGCTCCGCAACCCAGGTCCGTCCTCGCCTGGCCGCGGGAACCACCAACGCGACGGCACACGTCAGGGCCGCCGCGAAGGCCACACCCCAGGCGATCCCGGGTCCAAGTGCGCCGAACGACGCGAGATCTCCCGCCAGCTCCAGGCTCGCGTCGCCGGCGGTCGCATCCATGAACGCGACGATCCAGGTAGCGAACGGCGCGCTGAGGACCGCCGCCGGGGCCACCACGAGCAGCGCCTCGGCACCGGCCGCCCTGGCCAGCTGCCACCGGCTCGCACCCCTGGCCCGGAGCAGGGCGGTCTCACCCCGCCGGCCGGTCGCGAGCAGCCGGGCGAGCAGCGCCAGCGCGTACACCGCGATGACCGCCAGCAACGCCGCGGGGAGCACCAGACCCGACCGTTGCACGACGGTGGACAGCTCCAGGCGCCCGGCCAGGTCGATCAGGTCCATGCGCATCCGGGTCCCCGGCGCCCAGGTGGGGTCCTCGTCACGCTCGCGGATCATCTGCGCCTGGCGCTCTTCCCCCGCCCGGACCAGTTCATCCATCCCCGCGAGCGCAAGCTCGCTCGGGTCGGGCTGAGCGAGCCACAACAACGTCGAGGTAGCACGGAACCGGTCGAGGAAGGTGCCACGGTCGACGACCAACGGACCCAGGTCACCAGCTGCCGAACGGCCGGCGGTCAGCTCCCAGTACGGGTCCGCGGGATCGTCCGCCGCCCAGACGCCGACGACCTGCGTGACGAACTCGTCCTGACGGACCCAGTCCTGCACCGCCACCTCGTCACCAGCACCGACCTCCAGCTCCGTCGCCACCGACTCCGGTATGGCGACCTGGACCGCAGCGTCCTCCGCGGTGTGCTCCGGCCAGGCTCCCTCGACCAGGCTGGCGTGCTCTGGCAGCTCCTCCAGGAACATGATCACGGTGTCCTGCTCCGCCTCCGGGAGCCGGTGACCGATCGCGCGACCTCCGGAAGACAGTGGCAGCCTGACCCCGGCGAGGTCGTCCTCGAGCAGGTCGCGCACCGCTGCGTCACGGTCCGCTGCTACCTCGACATCGCTGCCGGCGTCGGCGGTGACCAGGATCGTGCGCTCGTTGGACGGCGCCTCCGTGAACGCGGTCCGTATCGCCGCGATGGGTTGGAGCCACGCCAACACCAGGAACAGCGTGATCAAGGTCGTGGCCACCAGCGCCACCGCGGCGGCAGCGGTGAGCAACGACCGCGCGGCGGCGACGCGAGCGACGATCAGCCGCATCGCCTAGCCCTCGCGCGCAGCGGAAGCGTTGGCGTCGTCAGGGTCCGCCAGACGGCCATCTCGCAGCGTCAACACGCGGTCCGCGAGGTCCAGCAGGGAGGTGTCGTGGGTTGCGACCAGCGCGGCCACGTCGCGGGAGCGGACGAGCGAACGCAGCATCTCCATGATCATGCGGCCCGTCTCGGAGTCCAGCTGGCCGGTCGGTTCGTCCGCGATGATGACCGGTGGATCGTTGGCCAGTGCCCGTGCGATCGCCACGCGCTGCTGTTGGCCACCCGATAGCTCGTAGGGACGATGCTGAGCGTGTTCTCCGAGTCCGACGAGCTCGAGCAACATCATCGACCGCCGCTCGCGCTCCGCCGGGTCCATCCTGGCCAGGCGCATCGGTACCTCGACGTTCTCCGCTGCGGACAGGATCGACACCAGCCCGAAGGACTGGAAGACGAAGCCGATCGTGTCGCGCCGTAGCGCGAGCAGTTCGCTCTCGGTGGCGGACGTGATCTCCTGGTCCGCTATCCAAGCACGGCCCGCATCTGGCCGGTCGAGGCCGCCGATGAGGTTCAACAGGGTCGTCTTCCCCGCTCCCGACCGACCTCGGATCGCCAC
>SKNK01000060.1 GCA_007120565.1 Nitriliruptoraceae bacterium
ACCGGCCACGCCGTGTTGCCCGAGCCGCGGCCAGGATTGGACCTGTACGACACGACGCTCCGTGATGGGACCCAGCGTGAGGGCGTGACCCTCTCGGTCGAGGACAAGCTCCGGGTCGCCAGCCGCATGGACGAGTTGGGCGTCGCCTACATCGAGGGCGGCTGGCCCGGCGCGAACCCGAAGGACACCGAGTTCTTTGCCCGCGCAGCCGACGGGGACCTCCGCCTGTCGAACGCGACCCTGGTCGCCTTCGGCATGACCCGTGGTGCCCGGACCACGGCGGAGGACGACCCGCTGCTGCAAGCGCTCGTCGACGCCAAGACCGACGTGATCTGCCTCGTTGGCAAGTCGTGGGGCTACCACGTCGACGAGGCGCTCGGTATCCCACGTGCCGACAACCTCGCCATGGTGCGGGACTCCATCGAGCACCTGCGAGCCCAGGGACGCCGGGTCTTCTTCGACGCCGAGCACTTCTTCGACGGCTACGCCCGAGACAACGCCTACGCCCTGGAGGTGGTCCGGACCGCCGCGGATGCCGGTGCCGAGTGTGTGGTGCTGTGTGACACCAACGGTGGCGCGATGCCCTGGGATGTCGCGGACATCGTCCGGGGGCTGGTCGAGGACCTGCCGAGCCAGGTCGGACTGCACTTCCACGACGACGGTGGCTGCGCGGTCGCCAACTCGTTGTTGGGCCTGGAGGTCGGCGCGACCCACGTGCAGGGGACGGCGAACGGCCTGGGGGAGCGGTGCGGCAACGCCAACCTGTTCACCATCATGGGCGACCTTCAGCTGAAGAAGGGGTACCAACTGGTCCCCTCTGAGCGCATGGAGCGGCTCACCGAGATCAGCCACACGATCGCGGAGCTGTGTAACCAGACCACCCCGTCGATCGCGCCCTACGTCGGACACACGGCCTTCAGCCACAAGGCCGGTCTGCACGCCTCGGCCCTGGCCAAGGCCCCCGACATGTACAACCACATCGACCCCGCTGAGGTCGGCAACCGTCAGCGGCTGGTCGTCAGCGAGCTCGCGGGCCGGAGCAACATCGTGTTGAAGGCCAAGGAGTTCGGCCTGGAGATCGATGACCAGCATGCCAGGGCTGTCCTCGACGAGGTGAAAGCTCGGGAGTCCGCCGGCTGGACCTACGAGGCTGCCGATGCCTCGTTCGAGCTGCTGCTACGTCGGTCCACCGGCCGACTCGTGGCAACCGACGAGCCCTTCCGGTCGTTGCACTACCGGGTGAACGTCTCCGGCGGGGACGGTGACGCTCTTCCGGGAGATGGCCCGGCGGAGGCCATCCTCGCCGTCGAGGTCGGCGGAGAGCGCAAGCTCGGGGCCGGAGAAGGCAACGGCCCGGTCGACGCGCTCGACCACGCCTTCCGCAACGCCGTCAACGGCACCTGGCCGCAGCTCGATGCGATCCACCTCTCCGACTACAAGGTGCGCATCCTCGAGGCCACCGCCGGGACCGATGCGACCACGCGGGTGCTCGTCTCCTCGACCGACGGAAGTGGTGTCTGGGACACGGTCGGGGTCCATCCCAACATCGTCGAGGCCTCTTGGCTGGCTCTGTCCGATGCCTACACCCACGCGATCCTTCGCGAGGGCTGGCGGTAGCGGGCTCAGGATCCTGTGCAGGCTGACTAGCGTGCCGACCCTACGACCACGAGGATGGCTGTGAGCGCCGAGGTAGCCCGTTTCGTCCGAGTCCTACACGACGGCCAACCCCGCTACGGGGTGCTCGATGGTGCCGAGGTGGCGCTGATCGAGCCGCATCCCTTCGCGCCGCACCGGCCGACCGGGGACCGCCTCCCGGTCCAGGGCCTACGTCTGCTTGCGCCCGTGATCCCCTCGAAGGTGCTGTGCGTCGGGAAGAACTACGCGGCGCACGCGGCGGAGATGGGTGGCGAGGTGCCGACCGAACCCCTGTTCTTCCTCAAGCCGTCGTCCAGCGTGATCGGGCCGGGGGAGCCGATCCGCCTCCCGCTGGACATGTCCAACGAGATCCACCACGAGGCCGAGTTGGCGGTGGTGATCGGCGCCCTGTTGCACCGCGTTTCCCCCGAGGAGGCCAAGGCCGGCATCTTCGGGTACACGGCGGCGAACGACGTCAGCGCCCGCGACCTGCAACGCTCCGAGGAGCAGTGGTTCGGGGCGAAGGGGTTCGACTCGTTCTGTCCCCTCGGCCCCGCGATCGCGGTAGGGCTCGACGCCACCGAGTTGTCGGTGCGTTGCCTGGTCGATGGCGAGGTTCGGCAGGACGGATCGACCGCGGACCTGGTGGTCGACATCCCGACCCTGGTCAGCCGGATGTCGCAGGTGATGACTCTGCTGCCCAGCGACGTGATCCTCACGGGGACGCCCGCCGGTGTGGGGCCGATCAACCCGGGACAGATCGTGCGGGTCGAGATCGACGGCATCGGCGTGCTGGAGAACCCCGTCGTGGACCGAAACGCCGCCGCGCCACCTACCGAGCGTCCCAACGGGCAGGGCTCCTGACCCCGCCGCCAGGTCGCGAGCTCTAGTTGGCGGCGGCGATCGCCACGTTGAGTGCGGTCGCGTAGACGATCCACAACAGGTAGGGGACCAGCAACCACGCGGCGAGCCGAACCTGATGGCGGACGAAGCTGATGATCGTGGCTCCGACCAACCCGACGAGCACCACGATCACCGCAACCGCAGGCCCGTAGGCCTCCACACCGAAGAAGACCCCGGGCCAGATCGCGTTCACCACCAACTGGAGCATCCAGAGGGCGAGGGGCCCCCGCCACGCCTCCCGGCCGGTCGACCTCCAGACGAGCCAACCTGCGAGCCCGATCAGCACGTACAGCACCGGCCACACGACCCCGAACGCCCAGGACGGCGGAGCCCACGCGGGACGATCGAGCTGCAGGTAGCGGCCGCTCACATCACTGCCCTGGAGGAGGTTGCCGACGATCCCGGCGGCGAGCGCCACGACCAGGAACACCAGCAGCATCACGGCCTGGCGCTTGACGGTCGGGGTCGTGCTACCTGTCGCTGCCACCTTCGATCCTCCGGGACGTCCGGAGACCGTACCGAGCGATGGAGATGCTGCTCTCGGTGCTGACTCGCTCGCGGACGTCCACTGTGGAAGGATGGCCGTGGACCTTCCCACTCCCAGCTAGGAGCGCCGAGCGTGTCGATCCCCAACGTCCTGGCCGCTCGGTACGCGACGCCGGCGATGGTCGAGCTGTGGTCTCTCGAGGGCAAGGTCGTCCTGGAACGGCGCTTGTGGCTCGCGGTACTGGAAGCGCAACGGGACCTCGGGATCGAGATCCCCGAAGGGGTCATCGAGGCGTACGAGAAGGTGGTGGACGAGGTCGACCTGGCGTCGATCGACGCCCGCGAGCGGGTCACCCGCCACGACGTCAAAGCCCGGATCGAGGAGTTCTCCGCCCTCGCAGGTCACGAGCACATCCACAAGGGGATGACCTCCCGCGACCTCACCGAGAACGTCGAGCAGTTGCAGATCCGACGCTCGCTCGAACTGGTCCGTGATCGTTGCATCGCTGCCCTCGCCCTCCTGGCCGACCGAGCCGCAGAGCATGCCGACACGGTGCTGGCCGGTCGCTCGCACAACGTCCCGGCGCAAGCCACCACCCTCGGCAAGCGCTTCGCCAACGCCGGCGAGGAACTCCTGCAGGCGCTTGGCCGGCTCGACGATCTGCTGGCCCGCTACCCGCTGCGCGGGATCAAGGGTCCGGTCGGAACCCAGCAGGACCTGCTCGACCTGTTCGACGGCGACCGCGCGAAGGTCGAACAGCTCGAGGCTCGGATCGCGGACCACCTCGGCTTCTCTGCGCGTCTGGCTTCCGTCGGCCAGGTCTACCCGCGCTCCCTCGACCTCGACGTGGTTGCGGCGTTGGTGCAGGTCGCTTCCGGGCCGTCGTCGCTGGCGACCACCCTGCGGCTGATGGCGGGCCAGGAGCTGGCGACCGAGGGGTTCGCTCCGGGACAGGTCGGCTCCTCGGCGATGCCGCACAAGATGAACTCTCGTTCCTGCGAGCGGGTGACCGGCCTCAAGCACGTGCTGGGCGGTCACCTCGCGATGGTGACCGCCCTCGCCGGCGACCAGTGGAACGAAGGCGACGTGGCCTGTTCGGTGGTGCGGCGGGTCGCGCTTCCGGATGCCTTCCTCGCGCTCGACGGACTGTTCGAGACCTTCCTCACGGTCCTGGTCGACTTCGGTGCCTACCCCGCGGTCATCGAGCGCGAGCTCGCTCGCTACCTGCCGTTCCTCGGGACGACCAAGGTGCTGGTGGCCGCCGTGCGAGCCGGGGTCGGCCGGGAGGTGGCCCACGAGGCCATCAAAGAGCACGCGGTCGCGGTCGCCTTGGAGATGCGTGAGTCGGGCCGGGAGGACAACGACCTGCTCGACCGGTTGGCCGCCGACGACCGGATCCCACTCGACCGCGCGGCGCTCGCCCAGGCCTTCGGCGATCCACGGTCGTTCGTCGGGACCGCCGCCGAGCAGGTCGAAGGGTTCACCGAGCGGGTGGCGACCATCGTGTCGCGCCACCCCGACGCGGCCGCCTACCGTCCCGGTGCGATCCGCTGACCACGATCGCGTCGACCGTCATGGCGTCGACCAGCGGCGCTGACCTGCATCACCTATCCGTCCTACCTCGAGGTAGCTGAGCTGTGAGCATCCCCCTCTCGTCCACCCCCGGCGCCGATCCGCGGGTCCGCTTCTGCCCAGCGCCGTCCGGCTGGCTCCACGTCGGCAGCGTCCGTGCAGCGCTCTACAACGTGCTCCACGCTCGCCACCACGGCGGGACCTTCGTCTTCCGCATCGAGGACACCGACGCCACGCGGGCCACCGAGGACTCGATGCGCTCGATGATGGAGGCGCTGCACTGGATCGGTCTGGACTGGGACGAGGGACCGGAACCGGGCGGCAGCTCACGCGGCCCCTACGGCCCGTACCGACAGTCGGAACGCAAGGCCCTCTACGCCGAGGTAGCCGCGCGGCTCGAGGCCAGCGGCGCGACCTACCGGGACTATCGCACCAGCGAGGAGCTCGAGGCGTGGCGCGAGCAGCAACGAGCAGGGACGGGCGAGGGCCCGCCGGTCGTCAAGGCGTCGACCTTCGAGCACACCACGGAGGAGATCGAGCGCTTCGCAGCCGAGGGGCGTACCGCCAGCCTCCGTCTCCGCACGCCCGAGTCCGGCTCGATCACCGTCACGGACCTCGTGCGTGGCGACGTGACCTGGGACTGGAGCCAGATCTCCGACCCGGTGATCCAACGGTCGGACGGATCGGCGACCTACCCCCTGGCCAACTCCGTCGACGACCTGGCGCAGGGCATCACGATCATCTGCCGTGGCGAGGACCTGCTCTCGGTGACGCCGAGGCAGGTGCGGCTGCACGAGTTGCTGCTCGCGGACGGGTTGCTCGACGAGGCGTTGGCGGCGGTGGGGTTCCCGGCACGCGATCCGTCGTGGGGAGCGCCGTCGGCCTTCGCGCACCTGCCGATGGTGGTGGGTATGGATCGCAAGAAGCTGTCCAAGCGGCACGGTTCGGTGTCGATCCAGGAGTTCCGTCGACAGGGCTTCCTTCCCGCGACGCTGCGCAACTACCTGTCCCTGCTCGGCTGGGCGCCGAAGGACGGTCGCGAGCGGCTGGACGATGCTGACCTGATCGCGGAGTTCGACCTCTCGGCGGTGGGTCGTTCTGCGGCGGCGTTCGACGTCGACAAGCTCACCGCGTTCAACGGCGAGCGCATCCGTGAGCTCCCTGCCGACGAGCTGACCGAACTGTTGCTGCCCTACCTGGACGGCACGGAGGGCGAAGAAGCCCTGATCGAGCAGCCGATCACCGACGGCCAGCGCGCGATCGTCTCCGGACTCGTCCCGCTGATCCAGGAGCGGATGCAGCGGCTCGACGAGGTCGAGCGCTACGCGCCGGCCTTCCTGCAGGACGAGGTCGAGCTCGACGAGGACAGCGTCGCCAAGGTGTTCACCAAGAAGGGTGCCCCCGAAGCGATCGAGGCAACGATCGAGCTGCTCGCCGACGTCGAGTGGACCATCGAGGCGATCGAAGCGGGCCTGCGCGAGCTCCCGGAGGAGCTGGGGATCGGTTTCGGCAAGGTCGCGCAGCCCGTCAGGGTCGCGGCAACCGGCTCGTCGGTCAGTCCACCGCTGTTCGAGTCGCTGGAGCTGCTCGGACGGGAGACCAGTATCGCGCGTCTGAAGGCCGCTCTGCCGGTCGCCCGCGCCGCGCAGCCTGACACCGACTGAAGGCGGCCTCCGCGGTCGTCACGCTGGAGGTCGGCCCGTCGTAGGGCGCGCGCCCGTCGGCCGGGCTTTGCACCCGACCGGCCCCCCACGTACCCTTCGCTCCGCGGATCGGCCCGACTGTCGAACGCGTCTTGCGATCGCCCGGAACGAGGTGGGGCTGGTCCAACACGCGCGCGCCACGAGGAGCGGTCCGCCACCCGATCGGGGGTGGTGTAATCGGTAACACGGCTGGTTCTGGTCCAGTTATTGAGGGTTCGAGTCCTTCCCCCCGAGCTGGTCGAACGGACGCGCGAGCGCCGGTTCGACCTGGTGACTGACCTCGGTTAGTCTCCGGCGCTCGTAGGTAGTGCATGCGAGACCACCAACACGGCCCCGTCGTCTAGCTGGCCTAGGACGCTGCCCTCTCAAGGCAGAAACGGGAGTTCAAATCTCCTCGGGGCTACAGCGGTTCCTCGTACAACACCTCTCAGAGGCTCCCGGTCGAAGCGGCCGGGAGCCTCTGCTGTGAGCGAACCAGCGTGGGCAGCGGGCAGATGCGGTGCGTAGCGCCGGAGCGTCTCCATGGCGTACGCGATCCGGTCCACCACGTGGACGCTGCTCGGCGGCGATACCGACCACAGCTCCAGACCCTCGCAAGGCTGCCAGCGCGGTGCGACACCGATCGCCGTGGGAGACGACCCGTCCACGGCCGGTCACGCGGGAGGGAGTCGCTCGCCGGTGTGGATCGCGCGGACCTCGTCGAGGGTGTCGGCCTCACTGGCCGACTTGTCCGTCCGGTAGTTGCGCACCCGGGCGAAGCGCAACGCGACACCACCGGGATAGCGCGTTGAGCGGACCACACCGTCGAAGGCGATCTCGACCACCAGGTCCGGCCGCACGTGCACGACGTGCCCTTCGCGAGACGTCTCACGTTGGAGGAGCGCGTCGGTCTGCCAGGTCAACACCTCATCGGTCAGACCCTTGAAGGTCTTGCCGAGCATCACGAACCCGTCGCCATCACGAGCGCCGAGGTGGAGGTTGGACAACCAGCCGCGTCGTCGGCCCGACCCCCACTCCGCACCCAACACGACCAGGTCCAAGGTGTGCACGGGCTTGACCTTGCGCCAGCTGGCACCGCGACGCCCCGCCTCGTACGGCGACTCGAGGTCCTTGACCATCACCCCCTCGTGTCCCTTCTCGAGCGCGTCCTGCAGGAACCGCGCTGCGACGTCGGGGTCGGCGGTGTGCACCCGTGGGATACGGCAGGGCTCATCGACCACCGCGTCGAGCACAACGAGTCGTTCTCGGAGCGGCAGGTCGATCAGGTCGCGACCCTCCAGGTGCAGCACGTCGAAGAAGCGCACCTCGAGGGGCATCTCGGCGGCTACCTCGTCGACGGGTCGTTCGCGCCCGAAGCGCTGCATGGTCTCCTGGAACGGACGGGGGCGGCCCCGTAGGTCGAAGGCGATGGCCTCGCCATCCAGCACGACCGCCTCGGCGTCCATCGCGAGGGCCGCCGCGACCACCTCGGGGACCCGGTGGGTCACCTCGTGCAGCGTTCGGGTGAACACCCGGACATCGTTGCCGTCACGGTGGACCTGCACCCGTGCGCCGTCCAGCTTGGTGTCGATCGCCACCTCATCGGCACCGTCCATCGCGTCGGCCACGTCTGCGGCGGTCGCGGCGAGCATGGGCGCGATCCCCACCCCGATCTGCAGACTCACCGCATCAAGCGCGGCCTTCCCGCCCGCTGTCGCTCGCTCGGCTGTGGCGCTCAGGTCGCCGGAGAGCATGGCCGCCCGCCGGACCGCGCCCTCGGGCACGTCGAAGGCCCGGGCGATCGCCCCGACCAACAACCCTTCGAGCGCGCCCTGGCGCAGCTCTCGGAGGATCAGTTGACGCAGCCAGCCCTGCTCGTCCTCGGTGGCACGCCCGAGGAGCTGGCTCAGGATCTCCAGCCTGCGACCCCGCGACCCGGTGCCGCTGGCCACCTCGGCGATCCGCTGTAGGTGTCCGTCGACCTCGCCAACGGTCAACGTCGACCCGGTGGCCGCCTCCACCTCCAACCCGAACACCGCGGAGGGGCCCAGGTCGAGCCGGGGTTGACGCGGTTCGCCGGACAGGTACGCGACGCCGATCGTCAGTTCGTGAGGCGCCAGCTCACGGAGCGCGTCCGCCAACACCTCCAGCTTGCGGGTCCGTTTGCGCGTGGCGGCGACCTGCGTTGACACCTCGACGATCCTCGAGAGCTGCACCTGACCCTCCGCCATCGGCAGGTGGAGGGTACGCGCGCCTCAACCGCAGCAGCCGCCGCCTGACGCCTGCGGCAACGAGCGTTCTTCACCTACCCCGACACCCGCGGCTTCGTCACGGACCTCGGCGCCGGCCACAGACACCAGATCGCCGCTCAGTCCCGGTCCGGAGCACACGCCGGTGGGTGGGAGCGCCAACTCGACGTTGACCGCTGCCTCGTGGTCGCCGACCAGCGCCGCGACCACCGACCGCACCTGTTCGTAGCCGGTGAGCAGCAGGAAGGTCGGTGCTCTGCCGTACGACTTCATACCGACGGTGAAGTAGCCGGGTTCGGGGTGGGCGAGTTCGGTCGCTCCGTGAGGTGGCACCGTCCCACACGAGTGCAGGTTGGGGTCGATCAGGGGCGCGAGGATGGCAGGGGCCTCGACCACCGGATCGAGGTCGACGCGCAGTTCGGAGATGAGGCCGAGGTCGGGACGGAACCCGGTGAGCGCCACCACCTCATCGACAGGACCGACCTCACGGGCAACGCCGAGGTGGTCGATGCCCTCGAGCAGGACCTGCTCACCCTCCCGACGGACCGACGTGGTCCGCAGGTCGGTCTCGAGTCGTACGCGTCCGTCATCGACGAGGCGACGCACGGTCAGGCCGAGGGCGCCGCGCCGGGGGAGCGCATCGTCAGCTCCGCCTCCGAACAGGTCATCGGTCTGTTGGCGGCGGATCGCCCAGATCACCTCGGTGCCCGCCACCTCCTCGGCCAGCGCAGCCAGTTCGAGCACGGCGTTGAACGCGGAGTGTCCGGAACCGACGATCGCCGTGGTGCGTCCGGCGTAGCGGTCGCGGTCCCGCCCTCGAGCGTCGGGGATGCGGTGCACCACGCGGTCGCCGGCCTCTACCTCGCCGTCGACGGGGAGGCCATCGCTGCCGAGCGGGTTGGGCCGCGTCCAGGTTCCCGACGCGTCGATCACCGCTCGTGCCCGGATCCGCGTTGGCCCGTCCGGTCCGTCGACGAGGAGCTCGAAGGGCAGCGCCGCCCTGCCGGCACTCACCAGTTTGTCCGCGCCGGTCCGGGTGACCTTGGTGACGCGTGTGCGAAGCCGGAGGCCAGGTGCGATCGCTGGATGGTCTGCGAGGGGAGCGAGGTAGTCGTCCACCAGATCATCGCCGGAGGGGAAGGTGTCGGGATCGGGTGCTTCCCACCCCGTGGACTCGAGCAAGGCGCGCGCGGCGGGATCGACGACGTACCGCCAGGGAGAGAACAGCTGGACGTGGCCCCAGTCCCTCACGCTTGTCCCCACGCTGCTGCCGGCCTCGAGGGTCACGAAGGGTTCATCGCGCTCGACCAGCCGAGCGGCAGCGGAGAGGCCGACCGGTCCGGCGCCGATGACCGCGATGGGCAAGGTGGTGGACATCGGGAGCTCCAGGTGTATCGATGATCGTCGAAGTTCCGTGCGAGGACTATATCGATGGAAGTCGATACGTCAAGGCAGGAGGGGCTCGCGGCCGTCAAGGCTCCCCGGCGTCGCTGTCAGTGCTCGCCGGCGCGCTCGTCGTCGACGCTGGAGCTCTCGCTGGCCGAGCGGTACGCGGGGTCGTGTTGTGCGGACCGTGACCCCAACCTGAGCTGGACGGACCGGGTGACCGCGATCCCCCCGATCATCGACGCGACCACCAGGAGCGACGACAGGTTGAGCTGGCCGACGCCGGACAGGGCGTGGCCGAGGTTGCAGCCACCGGCCCATCGGGCGCCGGCGCCCATGAGCGCGCCACCTGCGGCGAGCTGGGCGTACCGGACGCCCACCTCGCCACGCAGCCACCATCCACCGGCCGTGCGGGCAGCCAGCATCGCTCCCGGGACCAGAGCGATGAGGAAGGCGATACGCCACCACGATGGAGACCCGTCGGCGATGCTGGCCACCGCCCCGGAGGTGCTCGCGCCGAACCCGGCCCCGGTCGCACCTGCGGTCAGCCAACTGAGCGTGGCGCCGAGGCCCAGGGCCACTCCGGCGACTGGCCACGTCCACTGCCAGGAGTGAGCTGCTGCTTGCCGACGTGTTCGGGACAGGACCACGGCCACGACGACCGCCAGAGCCGACGCCACGGCAAGGCGCGGGAGGCCGAGCAAGGTCGCCAGGGTCTCGCGTCCCTCGAGCAGGCGCGGTCCGGGCAGCGACACGAGATCGGCGGCGATCTCGCCGACGCCCCATCCCGCCAGGCCGACGAGCGCTCCGGTCATCCCGGCTCCGAGCTTGTAGAACAGACCGGAGACGCAGGACGCGGCGATGGCCATGCCGATGCCGAAGGTCAGCCCGCCTACGAGGTTGGCCACGGGGCGAAGCGCCAGCGAGGTGCTCATCTGCCAGGGGCCGAGAACATCGAGGAGAGCGAGGCCGACCGCGGTCACCGCAGCGGCGAGCAGCCACGCCTAGAACCGTGCACCCCGTCGTTCGAGCAGCCCGCGGAACGCTGCGTGGAAGCACAACTGCCCGCGCTGGAGGACGTAGCCCAACGCCAGACCTGCCGCCGTGCCGCCGAGCAGGAGCATGCCCATGATCGGTGTCGTTCCGCCGGAGACCGTGCCGGACGCAGGATGCCATGGCTGCCGGATCGCAACCACCCTGAGCGACATCGCCACCCGACCGCCTCCAACTGGCTTCGATCGCGCAGGTGGTCCTAGCCTGTTCTGGATGTCCCAACCCTCACCGTCCACGCCCGATCGCCCCGCACCGACGTCCCGGTGGTCGGGGAGCCTGACCTATGGGATCACCCCGCCGAAGATGTCCTGGGATCGTGACCGGATCGCGGGGGTGGCCGAGCGCCAGTCGGCACGGATACGTGATCTTCCCATCGATGGGTTGGTCGTCTACGACCTGCAGGACGAGTCCGCCAGGACCGACGTTCCCCGGCCCTTCCCGTTCGAGGAGTGCCTGGATCCCGTCACCTACGCGTACGACCACCTCAGCGTTGACGTACCCAGGATCGTGTACCGGTGCGTCGCTCGGCTCGACGAGCCCAGCCTCGGCGGCAGCCTGCGGAGACTGCGCGACGAAGGCGGCGCGGTCGTGCTGGTCGGTGCCGCGTCGAGGACGCAGGAGGTGGCCCTGACCCTGCCTCAGGCCTACGCCTTCCGGCAGCGGGAGACCCCGGATCTGGCCACCGGCGGGGTACTCATCGCGGAACGGCACCGGCGTCGCCTGTCCGAACACGAACGTGTGCTGCGGAAGGTGGAGCAGGGCTGTTCCTTCTTCGTCAGTCAGGCGGTCTACTCGGCGGAAGACACCAAGAACGTCCTGAGCGACCTGTACTACCGCTGCGAGGAGCTAGGCGAGCCCGTGCCGCCCGTGATGGTGACGCTGACGCCCTGCGGTTCGGAGCGAACCCTGACCTTCCTGCGGTGGCTCGGTATCGAGGTGCCTCGCTGGTTGGAGAACGAACTGCTGCGCGCCGAGGACACGTTGTCGACGTCGGTGGAGCTGTGTGTCGACGTGTTCACCGACCTGTACGGCTTCGCCCAGGATCACGGGTTCGCCCTCGGGTGCAACGTGGAGAGCGTGTCGCTGCGGCGCGACGAGATCGACGCCTCGGTCGAACTGGTCAACCGCGTGGCCCGCGTTATGGGCCGGTAGCTGCCGGCGATCGGTCGGGTTGAGCAGCGTGAGCTCTCAGCGCAGCGAGCTGTCCGCGTACACCGTGCGCAACTCCACGGCGTCGAGTTCGACGACGAGGTGTCCGGCGAGGGTGTGGTCGAACCGGTCGATCTGGCACGCCATCGCGAGGTCGTCCGGCGGCGCCCAGTCCGGACCATCGGACGCGAAGAGCCGACCGGCGTCGGAGGGAGCGACACGGGCGAGATAGGGGGCGGGGTCCGGATCCTCGCCCTGCGCTCGCGCCGCGATCAGTTCGGCGGCAGCCAGGTCCTCGTCCCCGTCACGGCCCAGGGATGCGCCGGTGATCACGAAGTCGACCTCGGCGGCGCCCACACGTCGCAGCGCGGCTGCGGTCGCCCCCGCGGTGACGAACGACGCGGCGAAGACCTGCCCACTTCCGGCGGTGCGCAGCAACCCCTGGGTTCCGGCGGAGGTGCGGTGGACCACGGTCTTCCCCGTGAGGTCCGTGCGACGGATCTCCGAGGGGGAGTTGCCGAGGTCGAAGCCCTCGACGGGTATCCCCCCTTCTTCGCCGGCGAGCACGGCCCCCGGGACCTGCGTGTCGCGCAACCGCATGGCGTGGTCCCGGTCCGCCACCGTGAGGACCCGCGCGGCCCCCCGGTGGTACAGCCACGGTGCCACGGTGAAGGCACGCAGCACGTCGATGACCACGACCACCTCAGCGGGGCCGGCCTGATCGAGGTCGAGGTAGCGGGCCTTCACGGGTGCAGGAACCGGACGAGTCGCTCGTAGCCCTCGACCATCGCGGCGATGGGCACGTACTCGCCACGCTGGTGTGCCTGTGCAGTCAGCCCCGGCCCGTAGTTGAGCGCGGGGACGTCGACCTCGGCGAACCGGGCGACGTCGGTCCAGGCCTGTTTGGCGGCGACCTCGGCGCCGACCGCCTCGGTGAAGGCGGCCACCAGGGGAGCGTCACGCCGTGGCGGTGCGGGAGGGGAACGATCGACGATCGTGACGGCTGCGCGATCGCCAACACGCTCCCGGACCTCGTCCTCGGCTTGTTGGAGGGTGCGCGAAGGACTGAACCTGAAGTTGAGGTTGAGGGTGAACTCGCCGGGGATGACGTTGCGGACGGGGACCTCGCGGCGATGCTCGCCCGGGCTCAGTCCCGGCGTCCACGCCTGGGTGGCCGACCACACGTCCTGGTAGTGGATGCCATCCACCTCGACGTCTCTGAGGTGGTCGGCGTCGAGTTCGGCGAGGAAGGTGCCGGCCGCGGTCAGGGCGTTGCGACCGTGCCAAGGGCGGGCCGAGTGCGCCTGCTTGCCCGCGAAGACCACCTCGGCGTGGAGGCCGCCGAGGCAACCCAGTTGGACCTGCCCGTCGGTGGGCTCCAGCACGATGGCGAGGTCGGCCGAGCGCAGCCACGAGACCTCGGAGAGGACCTCGCCGAGTTCGTTGCCGGCGGCTGGTCCTTCCTCACCCGAGTAGAGCACCAGGACGAGGTCGTAGGGGCTGGCAGCACGCAGCGTTGCATCCTCGAAGGCACGCATCGCCAGCACGTTGCCGGACTTCATGTCCGATGCACCTCTCGCGACGACCACCTCGGTGCCGTCTCGGGTGTCGATCCGCGGCTCGAGATCCTCGTCGGTCGGGGGAACGACGTCGAGGTGGCCGACCAGCAGCACCAGCGGGCGGTCGCCTTGGGGGCGGCCAACCACCACGCTGTGGCCCACCCGGGTCACGGGCTCGCCGAGCTCGGTGTAGCGGGTGACCATCGCGTCGGCGATCGGGCCCTCGTCGCCGGTGGTGCACACGTACCCGCAATGCTCGAGCAGGCGAGCGACCAGGTCGTCGCGAAGGGTGGAGTCGGAGCTCTGCACGATGGGTGGCCTCAGTCGTTGGCGTGGAGGGCGGCGTTGAGCCCGCCCCAGTTCCCGGCGTCACCATCGCGAGGCAGGGCGTTCACGGCGCCAGTCTGCGAGTCCCGACGGAACAGCATGTTGTCCTGGCCGGAGAGGTCTCGGGCCTTGACGACCTCGCCATCCGGCAGTGCCACCTTGGTGCCGGCTGTGAGGTAGAGGCCGGCCTCGACGACGCAGTTGTCTCCCAGCGAGATGCCGACCCCGGCGTTCGCGCCGATGAGGCAGCCCTCGCCGATCCGGATCACCTCGCTGCCGCCGCCCGACAAGGTGCCCATGATCGAGCCGCTGCCGCCGATGTCGGAACCGTCGCCGACGACCACGCCGGCCGAGATGCGGCCCTCCACCATCGATGCTCCGAGGGTTCCGGCGTTGAAGTTGACGAACCCCTCGTGCATCACCGTCGTGCCGACCGCGAGGTGGGCGCCCAGCCGGACGCGATCGGCATCGCCGATCCGTATGCCGGTCGGTACCACGTAGTCGGTCATGCGGGGGAACTTGTCGATGCTGGTCACGCGAACCCGGTGTCCAGCGGCGGCCAACGAGAGCCGCAGCTCCTCGAAGCCTTCCGGTTCGCAGGGGCCGAGATCGGTCCAGACCACGTTGTTGAGCAGGCCGAAGGCGCCATCGAGGTTGGCGCCGTGGGGTTGGACGAGCCGATGGGAGAGCAGGTGCAGGCGCAGGTAGACGTCGTGGGCGTCGACGGGAGCCGAGTCCAGGTCCTCGATGAAGGTCGCGACCGCAACGCGTTCGGTGCGGGTCGGTGCCGGGCTGCTGGCATCACCGGTTGCGCCGGCGACGGCCCGGGCGATGGGGTCGTCCGCGGCGAGTTCGCTGCCGCGAAGGCTGTCTGCGGTGAGCGGCAGGGTCGCCGTTCCCCCCTCGTGTCCGAGGGCGGCGGCGAGGGCGACGGCACCTCCGGCGTCACCACCCGTTCCCAGCGTCGGGTACCAGGTGTCGAGGGTCTTGCCCGTGTCGACCGTCCGGGTCGCGAGGCCGACCCCGAAGGCGGCGAAGGTGGTCATCGTGGCTCCGTGTCGTGTTGCGTGTGATGCGCGTCGCGGTGGACGGGAGCCTACCGAGCAGCGAGGTGGTGGCCGCCGTGCCAGACTGCACCGTTCGTGCATCCGTTCCTTCCCCGGAGTCGACCCTGCATCCCTACCTCGATCACGAGGCGCCGATCGCCCTGGCGCATCGCGGTGGCGACCTCGACGGGCGGGAGAACTCGATGGCGGCCTTCGCTGACGCCGTCGCGCTTGGCTACCGCTACCTCGAGACCGATGTCCAGGTGACGGTCGACGGCGTCCTGGTCGCGTTCCACGACCCGCGGTTGGACCGCGTCACCGATCGCTCTGGCGCGATCGCCGAACTCCCTTGGGCTGAGGTATCCCGCGCACGGATCGCTGGGGTAGACCCGATCCCGCGCCTTGACGAGCTGTTCGCATCCTTCCCTGAGGTTCGTTGGAACCTCGATGTCAAGGCGGACCCGGTGGTCGCGCCGTTGATCTCGCGCTTGGAGCGCGGCGGTGCACTCCTCGAGCGTCTCTGTCTCGGCTCCTTCTCGGACGCCAGGCTCGACGCGGTGCGCCGAGCGTTCGGCCGGTCGGTCTGCACCTCCGCAGGCCCAGCCGAGGTACGTCGCTTGCGGTTCGCGTCGTTGTTCGGACGAGGGTTGGACCGGCTGTCGCTCGCGGCAGACTGCCTGCAGATCCCGCTTCGGCATGGCCGTGTACCCCTGGTCGACCCCGTGCTCCTCGCTGCGGCTCGACGTCGGGGATTGCCCGTCCACGTGTGGACGATCAACGACGCGCCTACCATGGAGACGCTGCTGGATCGCGGGGTGCATGGGGTGGTCACCGATCGCACCAGGTTGCTACGCGAGGTACTCCAGCGGCGCGGACTGTGGCGGAGCGCTACGAGCTAGCCGTCCTGGCTGGCCGACCGTCCGGGTACCGCACTTGGGTAGCGTGCGCAGGTCTGGACCGGGAGAACGTCGTGGCCGAACCACCGCAGCAGGGGGCGTCGCGATCGCCGCGTGGCGACACACCGCGCGAGACGTCCGAGGGCACCGGGGGAGAGCAGGATCGCGAGCGCGATGCCGAGCGGGGCCTCGACCACGCTGACGGAGGCGAGGGCGAACGCGACGGGGCGTTCGTCGGAGATGCCGAGACGGCGGACGAGCGAGAGCTTCCCCTCGAGGAGATCGTCGCGGATCGTCCCCTCGAAGCCGTCGAACCTCTCCGCGGGCCGCTCGCCTTCGCCGGGACCGGTGTCGCCGGCTTCCTGATGGGCACCGCCGAGGTGGTCCCCGGGTTCTCCGGTGGCACGGTCGCGTTGGTGGTCGGGATCTACGAACGCCTCATCGCCAACGTTCGTCAGGGAGCACGCACCCTGTCCCTGCTCGTGCGAGGGCATCCCAACGGGGCGTTTCGGGCCCTACTGGCGATCGAGTGGCCCTTCGTCGCCACGCTGCTGGTGGGGATGATGGCTGCGGTGTTCAGCGTCGCCGCCACCCTCCGCGTGCTCATCGACGAGCAGCCGACGTTGTTGAAGGCTGCGCTGTTCGGACTGGTGCTCGGCGCAGCCATCATCGCGTCACGTGAGTTGCGGGCGGCAACGATCTGGCACGTGCTGCTCGGGACCGTCGTTGCCTTCGGAGTGTTCTTCGGGCTGGGTGCGACCGGCGGCATCTTCCTGGAAGCGTCGGTCTGGACGATCTTGTTCGGTGGTGCGATCGCGGTGTGTGCCTGGATCCTCCCGGGCATCTCGGGCTCGTTCATCCTGCTGCTGCTCGGCCTGTACACGGCGGTGGTCGATGCGGTCGCCGACCGCAACATCGGTCTGCTGCTGGTGCTGGCGATCGGTTGCGTTGCCGGACTCGCCGCCTTCTCCACGCTGCTCAACTGGCTGCTCGCGCGTTTCCACGACCTGGTGCTCGCGGCGCTGATCGGGTTGATGGTCGG